>WTGT01000198.1 GCA_011523445.1 Paracoccaceae bacterium | reverse complement strand
ACGATACTTGCTACGCAAAATCGCAAGACTACAAATAATTGAGTCCACACCCTAGGAAGTTGCCCAGAGTAAATTCTCGGTACTTCATTGGCCTTACTCGGACAGGCTCATGGAAAAATGACACATGACATCCAAATTTGATTGATCTCAATGGATGTTCAGTAGTTCGGTTTACCGCATGGTTGGAAATTTTTGAACGGGAGCCAGAAAAACCAATTTATTCACCTAAAACGAAATAGTCACTGGGGTAAAGCCCCTATTTGTAAATTGTTAGATTGGAGTTAGAAATGGTTGGAGCAGATACAGCCTGGATTATAGTTGCAACTGCCTTGGTTCTACTAATGACCCTCCCTGGGTTGGCCCTATTTTATGGGGGATTGGTTAGAGCTAGAAATGTATTGAGTGTGTTTACTCAATGTTACGCTATTGCCTGTTTGATGAGTGTCCTATGGTTGATCGTAGGATATTCCATTGCTTTCGGTGGTGGAGATTCCATGTTTTGGGGAGGTCTGGACAGGGTTTTCCTTTTGGGTGTTGATTCTGAAACACTCTCAGGAACCATTCCTGAAGTATTGTTTTTTGCCTTTCAAATGACCTTCGCTGTAATCACCCCGGCACTTATTGTCGGTGCTTATGTTGAGCGAATAAATTTTGGGTTTGTATTGGTTTTTTCCGGTCTATGGATGCTGCTTTGTTATGCCCCGATAGCTAATTGGATCTGGGGTGGTGGTTTTCTTTCTGCCGGTGGAATTTATGGTGAGGATGTAGGTACATTCGATTTTGCAGGGGGATTGGTTGTTCATGAATCCGCAGGCTTGGCCGCTCTTGTCATTGCTTATTTCCTCGGTCCCCGCAAGGATAAAGGCAAGCCCCCACACGGACCAGGCATGGTCATGATGGGTGCTGCCCTTCTGTGGGTCGGATGGTTTGGCTTTAATGGTGGGTCCCAACTGGCCGCCGATGGAGGTGCTGCCATGGCTCTGACAGTTACTCACATATCTGCCGCATCTGCCTCCCTTACCTGGGTATTGTTGGAAAAAATCAAATACGGCAAGGCCTCACTGGTTGGTTTGGTAACCGGTACCATTGCCGGATTGGCATCCATCACTCCTGCCTCCGGTTTTGTAAACCCCATCGAAGCCTTGATCATCGGTGCAATAGCTGGCATTATATGTCAGGAGGCCGTCAGATTCGTCAAGAATATCATTAACATTGATGATACTTTGGATGTTTTTGCTGTTCATGGTGTCGGCGGAATGTTCGGTACAATAATGATTGCCCTCTTCGTTGCTGAAGCAAGTTGGGTTGCCCAAATTGGTTCTGTCATCATCGTTGGTGTATTTACCATTGTAGTTACCGCAATAATCGTAAAAGTATTGGGCATATTCATGCAGATGCGTACCAGTGTTGAAGACGAAGTAACCGGTCTGGATATGTCTGCACATGGTGAACGTGCTTACGAGTTTAATTCATAAATCTCAAATCCCCCTGGTTTCCAACAGGTGATCAGGGGGATATCATACCATGGAATCCGGCATTGATTCCTTACGCTTGTTGATAAAGGCCCCCAACCCTTCCTCAATTCCAGGATCAAGTTGTGGTGTCTGATATTCCTTCAACAGGTATTCAACCCTCTCATTAGCCAAGGTAAAGGTATCCTTGGAACCGTCCTCGAACCAGGTTTCAAAGGGTTTGTAATCAAAAAGATCGGTTTTCCAGAAAGCCGTTTTAAAATTATCCTGGGTATGCTGACATCCCAGATAATGTCCTCCTGGCTGTACCTCACGAATGGCATCCAGTGCCTGCCCATTCGTTGAAATATCAATCGGTGAAGCTAGGGTGTGCAAAGCTCCTAACTGATCGGCATCCATGACAAATTTTTCAAAGGAAGAAACCAGACCTCCCTCCAACCAACCACAGGAATGCAGCATAAAATTCACCCCTCCGAATACACTCGATTGAAGAGTCGAATTTGATTCATACGCTGCTTGGGCATCGGGCAATTTTGAACCACATAATCCTCCCCCCGACCTGAAGGGGATATTTAATCTTCGGGCCAACTGGCCGGCACCATATAGAATTTTTGAAGCCTCCGGTGTGCCAAAAGTAGGAGCACCCGAGTTCATGTCTATGGATGTGACAAATGTTCCAAAGATAACCGGCGCACCTTTTCGGATAAGTTGGCTATATCCAATCCCGGCATACACTTCAGCCAATACCTGGGTTAGGGTTCCAATGATGGAAACAGGTGCCATGGCACCGCCAACAATAAACGGGGAAACCACCGTTGCCTGGTTTGAGCGTGCATATACTTCCAGAGCACCCATCATTACGGCATCAAAGGTCAATGGGGAATTGATATTGATCAAGGAAGTTAAGACTGTATTCTGGTCAACAAATTCATTGCCGAACAATATTCTGGTCATTTCCAGGGTATCTTCTGCTCTGGACGATTCCGTAACTGACCCCATGAAGGGCTTGTCGGAATATTTGATATGGGCAAAAACCATGTCGAGATGACGCTTGTTAACCGGCAGATCCGTGGGTTCACAAACCGTTCCCCCAGAGTGGTGAAGCCATTTTGACATATATCCCAGTTTTACAAATTTCTGGAAATCATCAATGGTGGCATAGCGTCTTCCCTCACTTTGTGTCCTGACAAAGGGTGGGCCATAAACAGGAGCAAAAACAAGGGTATCGGGGGAAATCTCAACGCTCCTTGCAGGGTTTCTGGCATGTTGGGTAAAACTTGAGGGTACCGTTTCCAACAATTTCCTTGCCAGCCCTCTCGGCAATCGTACCCGCTCGCCTTGTACATCGGCTCCAGCATCCTTCCAGAGTTCAAGAGCCTTGGGATTATCCTTGAAATCCACACCAATTTCTTCAAGCAGAAGTTCAGCATTGTTTTCGATAATTTCCAATGCTTCATCCGAATACAGTTCCAGGTTGGGTAAACTCCTTTCGATAAACCTAGCAGTCTCTATTTTGAGGGTGGTTCGTTCAGCCCTTTTTCTGGCCCCGCCACCCCCTCTTCTTCTAGTTCTGTTTGCTCGTAAATCGACCATGGGGAGTAAATCCAATCCTGTTTAAATTTTGCTGATCTAAATATTCCAAATCAATTGGTAAGATAGTCAATTCAACTTACTTACACCAATTCCATTCTATTTTTTGGTATTAATTCCATATAAATTTTTGACAATACCGATTACAAATCGGAACTATTCAATGAGTATAAAGTGAACCCAAATCTACATGATCTAATCCTTATCATCGACTTTGGTAGTCAGGTAACACAATTAATTGCCAGAAGATTCAGAGAATTAAACACCTATTGTGAAATCCATCCCTGTCAAAATGTCTCCGAGGACTTCATAAACCGAAGAAACCCTAAGGCAATTGTTTTATCGGGTAGTCCTGGAAGTGTCGTGGATGAGAACCCCTACTCACCTCCCGAAATGATTTACGAGTTGGGAATTCCGATCTTGGGAATATGCTATGGTCAGCAAATCATGGCCAGTCAATTGGGTGGAATGGTTGAGAAAGGCAAGGTTCGTGAATTTGGCAAGGCAGTGGTAAATCCAAATAGGGAGTTCCTGGAGTGTTCCATTTTCAAGGATTTGTTTCAGGACGGTGAAGAGATTGTCTGGATGTCCCATGGTGACAAGGTTTCACGTCTCCCGGACGGATTTATTCAAATCGGCAAATCAAGTAACAGTCCAAATGCAATCATCGCTGATTTTGAACGCAAGTTCTTTGGAATTCAGTTTCATCCGGAGGTTTACCATACAGTCAATGGTTCAAGGTTTCTGGAAAACTTCCTGAACATAGCAGAAATCCAGCCTAACTGGACCATGGGCACCTATAGGAATGAAGTAACCAAACTCATCAGGGAGCAGGTTGGTTCAGGCAAGGTAATTTGTGCAATTTCCGGAGGTGTTGATTCAACGGTTACTGCCGTTTTGCTTCACAGGACAATTCCAGAGCAATTAACATGCATTTTTGTTGATCATGGTCTCTTACGGGAAAATGAGGCTTCCCAAGTGGTTTCAATGTTCAGGGAGAATTTTCAGATCCCCCTGGTGTTTGTGGAAGCATCAAATCTGTTTCTTGAAAAATTGAAGGGAGTATCCGACCCAGAGGAAAAGCGAAAAATCATTGGTGGAACCTTTATTGAGGTATTTGAAAATGAAGCGCAAAAATTGCAGGGTCATGAGTTTCTGGCTCAAGGAACACTTTATCCGGATATTATCGAATCGGTAAGTTTTACCGGAGGTCCAAGTGAAACGATTAAGTCTCATCACAATGTAGGAGGATTGCCTGAGAATCTTGAGTTCAAATTGGTAGAACCACTCAAGGAGTTGTTCAAGGATGAGGTCAGGGACTTGGGGATGGAGTTGGGCATTCCCCAGGAATTTTTGGGCAGACACCCCTTCCCCGGTCCCGGTTTGGCTATCAGGTGCCTGGGAGATATTACTCACGAAAAATTATCGATTTTACGGAAAATCGACACGATATTCATAGATCAAATTAAAATTCACGGGTTATACGACAACATCTGGCAAGCATTTGCCACCTTGCTTCCCGTTAGGACAGTTGGAGTGATGGGTGATGGTAGAACCTATGATCATGTCTGTTCTCTCAGAGCAGTTACAAGTGTTGATGGTATGACAGCTCAGTTTTATCCCTTTTCAGCATCCTTCCTGGCAGAAACCTCGAACAGAATTGTCAATGAGGTCAAGGGTGTAAACAGAGTGACATATGACATCACCTCCAAACCACCAGGAACCATAGAATGGGAGTAAAAACATGTATTGCTTAAAAGTAGAAATACCGCAAAACATTTGCGAAATAGATGATGAGTTGAAAGCAATCTATCACAGCAAGGATACCGTTTGTATTTGGGTATTTAACACAAGAGAAGAAAGAAACAGGTTTATGGATGAAACCGCAGGAATGCTAAAATCCGAGCGTGAAAACCATTATGAAAAATATTTTACTTGAGAGATTAAGGCCTGATCCGATTATTTGTCTAACAAGATGTTGGATGAATATTTCTTGTAAATTGCTTGATAAGGTTTTGTACCAGAAATTATAGTATTCAAATGCGTAGCAATTAATCTCTATTATTTTCTACTAATTTCCCATCTACCAACATTATATTTTTATCAACAGATTGATTTGTCAAATCAAAGCTTCCAGCAATAGCTTGAACTAGTTTATCAACTCGCTCGATAGACTTGGCACCAGCTGACACTGCTCTTGCTGCTGATGATGGTTTGAGGAGAGAATTTGCAGCATTTGCATATTTCTCGAAAGGTACCTGGTCTTCCTTGTTCGCCCCCATGGTTTGAACAACACTGTCAACCCAGCTGTAGATTTCCTCCGATAAGGGTAAATCACTATGAACTGCTTCTTTAATTGACCGTGGATCTCCTTCGGTAATTGCCCTGTAGTTACCTGTTAGCAACATACTCCATTTGGCCATCGGAATGAAGAGTGATTCATGGACCTTAAGCTTGACCGGAATTTCATTACCCTTATATCGTGCTGCCATAATATCATCGGCCAAAGTGTTGAGAATTGTGTTGTGTTCGGGCTTGACAAACTTGGAAGCCTTGAAATTTGTAGGTAAACCGACATGCAGGAAATTCAGTTTTTCCTCTGGTGGCCGGAATGCCTGTGGATCAGGACTACACAAGGTAAAATTGTCTGGATCAAAATCATCCCAAACCCTCGGTTCCGTATAACATGATCTCAATGGTTCAGTATCCAGTCCAGGAATCCTTTTCAAATATACGAGCGGGGGCATGTTCATAATGGATAAACAAGGCTTGCCTGAGGCAGCAATGCGCTTTAGAAGATCCCAAACCGATGGGGCCCTGTATTGAGGTTCCTGCATCGCCAGACCAATCATATCGTAATCACTTGGATTTACATTTTCGGGGGTATTTCCCTTTACCTTTCCAGGGAGTTCCGAGGAGTGAATCAAGTCTGGTTCAGATGCTCCACGACGGGTGATTCGAACTATTGTGCCTTCCTTGTTGATTAAATCTGCTTCTTCCGGCAGACATACCAGAGTCGTATTATGACCTGCCATCAACAGTTTAGTTGAAAGAAGTGATCCGTAAGAAGCACCTAAAATTAATACATTTAACGACATTGCTTACCTTATTTACAAATTAGAATTCCTCATCCATTCAATGATGATTTATTGATTTATGTAAGGAATTTGTTTCTAGTGATAACTCGCCCTACCCTATTCATTCTAGGTACAATTCACAACTTCAAATTTAACAATCAATATTCTGGCACAATCACCAGATTGAATTCATTTTAGGTCAAGGGAGATTTAAAACAAATCAGGTCTGATGGTGGAAATTGAATTCAACCCACCATCAACATCTATACATTGTCCTGTAACAAATGATGCTTGATCCGAAGCCAACCACAGAGCTAGGTTTGCTATGTCTCTGGGTTTACCCAATCTTCCTGCCGGATGTCTGGCAATGGCATCTTTCTCGGCAATTTCCGGGTTTTTGGCAGTTTCAAATGCTGTTTCGGTCATTTCCGTTCTTATCCAGCCAGGGCAGATTGAATTACAACGGATATCTGGTCCATGATCAACGGCAATAGCCTTGGTCAAGGAATGAACGAATCCCTTGGAGGCATCATAAATTGCCAACCCAGGGTCGGCCTTTTTACCGGAAATCGAACCAATATTGATAATTGATCCACCACCAGCACTTTCCATATGGGGAATAAATTCCCGGCAAATATTGAATACACCCTTGCAATTGGTACCAATTACCAAGTCCCATTCCTCATCAGTAGTATCTACAACCGTCTTTTCCAACTGGATACCTGCATTGTTCACAACCAAAGAAACTACCCCGATATATGATTCAATATACCTGCTCAGTTCACCAACTTGACTTGCACTTGAAACATCAACTTTTCTCCAGATCAATTCCGAAGGAAAATTATCCACTGCTTGATTTCGTCCACAGCAAATTACCAAATAACCATTTTGACTTAGTGTTACAGCAATTTCCTTGCCTATTCCCCTGCTAGCACCTGTAACCAAGGCAATTTTCTTTTGCTGATTCATTGACAACACTACTCCGAAACTCAAGCACATACTAATCAGGCAACGGTCTTAAGCTTGGAACTCCCTCCTTTGATACAACTAATATTTGATTAATCATCAAATCCATAGGGTCCTCCTCTTGATCTAATTCATTGAGATAATCAATAGCCAAAAGGAGAAAGGCCTTACTTGTATTTCTTGGGAGACAGGGCAGGATTATCAAACCTGGATGTAAATCTTCTCTACTTAAAAGTTCCCGAAAGTCGTCGGCATTTTCGGTAACTATTACTAAATCGTTATTTATACACCTTTGAACAACTTGGTAATCTTCATTACCACGACCACCATCATTTCTAGGATGAACTGTAATGTAATTTCTTTCTCTGGCCAAATCCAAGGCAATTTGAGGAGAAAGGCATTCATCCAGAAACAGTCTCAACGAGGCAAACCTTTTGGTCTACCTCTCATAGGGTTTGATTTCGCATACAATTCAGCTACTTGAAATGCCTCTGGGGGAATATCTGGGTATTCTTCAATTAAGTCATCAATTGTTTCATTACCCTTTAACCAACCACGAACAGAATATGCGGTAATGCGGGTACCTTTGATAACTGGGGTTCCACCAAGGATCCTTGGATTATGCTCAATAAATTCTGAACGGAACTTTATATACTGCTCTGCTTCTTTCCAGAGGTTGCTGATCATTGGGTCGAAGTGGATTTTCCTACCTTGTACCTCAACCCCTGCGGAGGGGTCAATAACTTTAAGTATTTTTTTCCAAATTTCTTTTTTTGCACTTTGGGGCAAATTGTTTATGTCATCTTTGTTGATAACACCAAAGAACAAAATTGCTTCCTTAGGAAGGAGGTATTTCCCATTGGGCTTTTGGGCTGACACCACATTAGATTCAATATACTTGGTAATTTCCTTTGCAGGAATTCCCACAAGGGAGGATATTTCCCCTACGGTGAGATTAGAATCCTCCATCTCTTTCTCCTAGATATTACCTAATGGATAACAT
>WTGT01000100.1 GCA_011523445.1 Paracoccaceae bacterium | reverse complement strand
CCCCTTATCGGGAGTAATATTGCACATTCTGTCAAGCATTTGACCGATACCATTATGCTTGGACGGTATAGTGTTGATGCCCTTGCAGCAGGTGTATTGGGAGCAACCATTTTTGTTTTCCTGATGATAACTGGGTCAGGCTTTTCGGTAGCTGTAATCTCGTTGGCTTCAAATGCCGAGGGTAGTCACAAATCATGGATGGTACGCCGTTACATTCGCATGGGATGCTGGATTACCATTCTCTATTGTTTAGTCATGTTGATACCCATGTGGCTTTCACAATCCATATTCCTGCTGATGGGACAAGATCCGGCCATATCCGAATTGGCTGCCGATTATCTTCTTTATGCCATGTGGGGACTTTTTCCGGCTCTGATCCTGATGGTGTTCAAGGCTTTTTTTCTTGCCCTAGTCAGACCGAAGATCATTTTCGTTTCAACACTGCTTGGTGCTCTCTTCAATATTTTTGCCAACTATCTGCTGATTTTCGGAAATTTCGGCTTTCCGGAGTTGGGTGTAAGGGGTGCTGCAATAGCTTCAACAGTTTCCCATTCACTGGCCTTGCTGATCATGCTTGCTTTTCTGATTAGGGTAAAGGATTTCCTGCCTTATAAGTTGCTTTCGAATTTCCTTTCTTTTCACTCTTCGAGTTTCAGGGAAATTTTCAATCTGGGATGGCCCATTTGTGCAGCCATGATTGCCGAGGCATCCTTCTTTTCAGGGGCTGCCATAATGATGGGATGGATCAATACTGCTTCACTTGCTGCCCATGGCATCGTGATTGAGATTTGCGCCATGGTATTCATGATTTATTACGGCTTGTCCTATGCCGGAACAACCCAAATCAGCAGTGCTCTTGGGAGGAATGATCCGGTAGAAATAAAAACCATTGCAAATGCAATTCTCGAGTTGAATCTGATGGCTGCTTGTGTTGTCATAACCATATTCCTTCTATTCCCCGAAACACTTATTTCCGTCTTCCTGAAGGAGGACACCCCTGAAACCAGAGATGTTTTGGGCATTGGAATGAAAATCCTGCTGTTTGCAGCCTTTTTTCAGTTGTTTGATGCCTTTCAGGCTGTACTGCTTGGTTTCTTGAGGGGGTTGAAGGACACTCTGATTCCCATGATCATAGCTGCAATAAGCTACTGGGTAGTGGGTATACCCACGAGTTATTTTCTGGCCTTTAATGTTGGGCTCGAAGGGGAGGGAGTATATGGTGGCTTTATTATCGGTCTGGGCTTTGCCTCAATTCTGTTTTACTTCAGATTTCGAAGAAAACTGTCCAAACTCGGTTCAGGAGATGGTTCATTTTTAGTGTAGGGGGAAGAATGTGGTGGAATTTCAAATTCCACCACTAAGGAGGTTAGTTATCCAGCATAGTACATTTGGTACTCAACAGGATGAGGTGTATGTTCAAAATTGTAAACCTCTTCCCATTTCAGTTCACTGTAACCTTCGATTTGATCCTTTGTGAACACATCTCCGGCCAGAAGATAATCCATGTCCTCGTTCAATGAATCCAGTGCTTCACGCAAGGAGGAACAAACCGTTGGTATACCCTGCAACTCTTCGGGTGGAAGGTCATACAGGTTCTTGTCCATGGCTTCACCTGGATTGGTCCTGTTAAGGATTCCGTCAACCCCAGCCATCATGAGTGCTGCAAAGCAGAGATAGGGGTTGGCCATGGGATCAGGAAAGCGGGCTTCAACCCTCTTTGCCTTGGGATTTTCAGTCCATGGAATTCGAATACAACCGGAACGGTTGCGGGCTGAATATGCCCTGAGAACTGGAGCTTCAAAACCAGGAATCAACCTTTTGTAGGAATTGGTTGTGGGATTGGTAAAGGCATTCAAGGATTTTGCATGCTTCAACAAACCACCAATGAACCACAGACCTTCGTCACTGAGGTCAGCATACCTGTCTCCCGAGAACAATGGATTGCCATCCTTCCAAAGAGACATGTTGACATGCATGCCTGTACCGTTGTCTCCAGCGATTGGCTTGGGCATGAAGGTTGCTGAACGTCCATAGAAATCAGCGACATTCTGAACAACATATTTGTACTTTTGAAGCTGATCACCCTGATCTGTCAGAGAAGAAAAGATCAATCCAAGTTCATGTTGGCTTGCAGCCACTTCGTGGTGATGCTTGTCGACATTCATGCCGATGCTTTTCATGGTTGAAAGCATTTCCGAACGAATATTCTGGGCTGAATCTGTCGGGTTTACAGGAAAGTAACCACCTTTGACGACCGGTCGAAAGCCGGTATTGCCCGTTGGATATTTGGTGTCGCTGTTCCAAGGGGCATCAACGGCATCCACTTCAAACGAAACCTTTTGCATCTCGTTGCTGAACCGAACATCATCAAACATGAAAAATTCGGCTTCCGGTCCAAAATAGGCAACATCACCCACACCTGAATTCTTGAGAAAGGCCTCGGCTTTTTCGGCAGTACTTCTTGGATCACGCTCGTAAGGTTCGCCTGTATCAGGTTCAACTACCGAACAATGGAGGCACATTGTCCTTTCAGAGTAGAAAGGATCAATATAGTGGGAATTGAGGTCCGGCATGAGTTTCATGTCAGATGCTTCAATTGATTTCCAACCTGCGATGGAAGATCCGTCAAACATCATTCCTTCTTCAAGGAAATCCTCGTCAACTTGGTCAGCCATGATTGTTACATGCTGAAGTTTCCCCCGTGGGTCGGTAAACCGAAGATCGACAAAATCAATCTCCTCTTCCCCGATCATAGATATTATTTCTTCATTGGAACTCACAAGATTCTCCTTTCATATTAAATCCAATTGCAAATTAAAGGGCTTCATCACCTGATTCCCCGGTTCTGATTCTGATAGCCTGTTCAATATCGGAAACGAAAATCTTTCCATCACCGATTTTTTCCGTGCTGGCACTGGAAAGTATGACCTCCAGAGCGCTGTCAAGCAAATCATCCGGTAAAACGATTTCCAACTTGACCTTGGGCAGAAAGTCGACAACATACTCAGCACCTCGATAAAGTTCGGTATGTCCCTTTTGCCTTCCGAACCCTTTCACTTCTATGACAGTTAAGCCCTGAACACCCACATCTTGAAGAGCTTCCTTGACTTCATCTAATTTGAATGGCTTGATTACAGCTTCAACTTTTTTCATTTTATTTTCCTAATTAACAACGAGAACAGGTTAACACCTTTCTCTAATAGCAGTCTTTGTGGAAATCATAGTGTTCGGTAGGATTTCGCATTTGCTCGTCAACGATTCAGGGCAAATTAACCGAAACTTGACCCTCCAATAATACATACAATTTCCCAATCTGCAACATTTACCTTAAAACTAGGGCCAACAGAGTGACTTTTCCATGACAAGCAAATCAAATCAACCCTTAAAGTTACCGAACTTATGATGGTAATTTACATTTCAACATTTAAGATTGGTATTTAACTTTTTTCAAGGCTAGAAGTTGTTAAATCACAATTGGGGATAGTATCCATGCCACCAATTTGTTCGACTGAAGAAATTCAGAAAATTGAGCATTTACAAATCAAGGATGATATTCAGGTTGCCACAGATCTAATGGAATGTGCTGGAACAAAGGCAGCCGAATCAATAGTTGAATGGAACCAGGAAGCACAAAAGAAAAGTAGAAACCATTTTCATGTCTTATGTGGTCCGGGAAACAATGGTGGTGATGGCTTTGTTATAGCCAGAACACTATTTGACCTGGGCATGAAGGTATCCTGTTGGGAATTGGGGAATCCAACCGGAATGTCATCCTCATCAGCATTGATGCGTTCGAAGTGGCTTCAACGGGGGTCAATTTCTCCTATTGATCGATTCCAGAAGGTAGAATTGAAAAATGGTGATATCGTCGTTGATGCCCTGTTCGGTATTGGTCTTACCAGACCGTTGGATAAACGATGTTCAATTATTTTTGAAAAAATACCCCCTGACATCCCTATTATCGCAATTGACATTCTTTCAGGACTCGATTCCACCTCTGGCAAATTACTATCCGTTTGTGATTTATCCGATTATAAAGCTACCCTGACTCTTACCTTCCAATTAGCCAAATGGGGTCATTATTTACAGGAAGGATCCGTAAGATCAGGAAAAATCAAGGTTTTACCCATAGGATTGGATAGGGGAATGAGGGAATATTCCACGGAAAATCTGCCTCTAGTTGAATTGGTGGAAGCCAATCCACCTGATTTTGTAGTTCAATTGGATAAAAGTGGAGCAAGTCACAAGTACGATCACGGACACTCCCTGATATTATCCGGTTCGCAGGGAAAAATGGGTGCTGCCGAATTAGCCGGTACGTCAGCCCTCAGGATAGGCTCGGGATTGGTAACCCTCGGTTTGCCAAGGGATGCTTTACAGATTCATTCCAGCAAGGTGAAAGCTCTTATGGTGACCCTAGCCGATAAACCAAAGGATTTGCAAGATTGCCTTCAGGACAAAAGGATTAATGCCTTATGCCTTGGACCCGGTCTGGGTCTTGGCAGGAAAACCAGGGAATTCACGAATGCGGCACTGGAATCCGGGCGAAATGTTGTATTGGATGCTGATGCATTGACGTCGTTTAAAGACAATCCAGAATCGTTATTCAAGCAACTTCATGAAAAAACCGTGATCACACCCCATTTTGGCGAGTTTGCCAAATTATTCCCCGATTTGGCCAATAAAATGAAATCTGACAATTATCCTGTCCTGACCGCGGTTCAGACAGCCAGTATGAGATCAGGGGCAATCGTTCTCTTGAAGGGCAGGCAAACAGTAATCGCCTCGCCCTTTGGTAAAACTTATCTCGTCAACGGGGAAAAATTTGAAAATTCATCTTGGCTGGCCACAGCTGGGTCGGGAGATGTGCTGGCAGGAATGATCACTGGCTTGATGGCCAGAAACATTGCACCACTAAAGTGCACCGTACTTGCTACCTATCTCCACCTCAAGACTGCCAGTTTGCTAGGGCCGGGATTAATAGCAGATGATATTCCCAATACCATCCCCCAAGCCATTGAGCAGGTACTGAATTAATCGAGATGATATACCGCTAGTGGGATTATTTCATGCAAAAACAGGTAATCATTCCAATTATGCGTGTACCAATACAAAGTCGTGAATAACGTGGTAGAAGGGGGTGGTCATTCCCCGGGCTTCAATTGATGACAGGTCTTCTATCCAATCAAACTTGGCCATCAAACTTTCCTTGACCCCAAATACTGCATCGGAATGGATGTAGGGATCATCGGGATCAAAGATATGGGTTGTCAAACTCTTGTATCCCTCTGCTGATATAATATAGTGCAGGTGTGCAGGGCGATAGCAATGCCGACCTAGGGCAGCCAACATCCTGCCAACCGGCCCGTCCCCGGGTATGGGGTAATATTTGGGTTTGACACCCCTGAACCAATAGGTTCCATCAACAGAGGTCCTGAATACTCCCCTGAGGTTGAAATCAGGTTGAATGCCCTTTTGCTGAACATCGTAAAAACCTTCATCATTGGCTTGCCAAACATCCAGTTTAGCACCGGCAACGGGATTACCACGGGTGTCCAGAATTCGACCCTCAACAAGCATTGGTTCTCCCTTCTGATCTAGGCAAATATCAGAACCCATTTCCAATTCCGGTGCATCGGCTACATGAAAGGGCCCTAGGACAGTTGATTCCGAAGCCCCGGAAGGTTTGCGATTGTTTATCGCATCCACCAGCATGGAAACGCCCAAAACATCGGAAAGGAGTATGAATTCCTGCCGCCACTCATCACATTTATGTCCGGTTTCGGTCAAAAACTTTATACCCTCAAACCATTCTTCTTCCGTCAATTCCAGTTCCTTGACAGCAGCATGCATGTGCTTGACCAGAACCGTGATGATTTGCCTGAGCCTCGGGTCGGTATCCTCAGAAATGCGGCCTGCTACGACCTCGGCAGAATCCTGTTCGGTAAAATATCCTGTTTCCACAGCCATTATTTTCTCCTATTTTCCAAGAATCATTGAAAGAACACGCAGAAGTTCGGCTTCCGGATTCTCCACCATTTCCTCTGTTCTCCAGGCAACATGATGATCAGGTCTGACCAACAGACAACCCGTATCCTTGATTTCCGAGGCCCGTGCCCAATCTCCGACATGATCAACATAAATTTGGCGAGGGCCAATGATATGGGTATTGATGACAAGGCCCAACTTGTGGCCGACCTTTTCCGAAGCACTGATCCAGGCATCTCCACCGATACCGGTAAAGAGGCTGAATTCACCCTTGCCGCACAAATCCAGAGACGAGATGCTTTCACCCGTATCATGATGGAATAGCCAGACATGGGGCAGGCGCGCACCCGGCCAGGTGGTTGGTTGAAAATGCAACTCTTCATCCAGTTCAAAGGCCGGTTCCATTTGTCCATCTGTAACCACAGCCCTTGATTTGTAGCGTTGGTTCATTTCCACACCATGGGCATCAAATTCATATTTCTTGAATGCTATGGCATCACGAATGGCATTACGTTGCTTTTCACCATCAGGACCCGGAGAGGTTCTGGCATTCATGCTGGCCTGGATTTTCTTGTAGTCGGTTCCACCTGTCATCCCCAAGGCTTCGAAGATTGGCCCAAATTCGGCAATGGATTGGTTTGCCCGTGTTACAATTTGTTTGGCTATGGGGGCTCTTTCTTCGGAGTAACTTTCCAGCAAGGAACGGCTTGCTGAACCCTTGATTACAAGAGCCAGTTTCCAGGCGAGATTGAAGGCGTCCTGAATGGAAGTATTGGACCCCAGCCCATTTGATGGCGGATGACGATGTGCTGCATCTCCCATGATAAAGACCCGATCTTTTTGCATATGTTCGGCATAGGCATTGTTTACCGTCCAAGTACTTGCAGAAAGCAGTTCGATCTCAAGGTCAGGATCACCTACCAGTTGACGTGCAACATCGGTGGCAAAGTCTTCATCCACTTCGGGCTCGGGTTCATTAATGTCATAACCCCAGACGATCAGCCATTCATACCATGGTCTTATCATGCGTACTAGACCCATGCCTATGCCACCAACATCAGCCCCTGGCTGCATGATCCAGTAAAGTACTGAGGGACGGTGGGCGACATATTTTGAGAGATCAGCACGAAAAAGAATGTTCATTGAGCCGCCAACTCCCATCTTACCCTTGATTTTTGTCCCTATATGTTCAGCAACCAGTGAGTTTCCACCATCCGCACCAATGAGGTATTTGGATCTTACTTCAAATTCACGCTTGGAAAGACGATCCCGCAATACTGTTGTTACTCCATCCTTGTCCTGGGTGTGACTCAAATACTCGGTTGACATCCTGCCTTGGGTCCCACGAGAACAGGCCGTCTTGTACAACAGGGGTTCCATGAAGGTTTGAGGCAAATCATTCATGAAGCATGGTGAGGAAAGTTGATGCTCAGCCCTGGATAGTGGGTGTTTACCCCAGCTTTTCATACGGCCAATTTCCTCTCCCGCTAAGCTTTCGCAAAATACATTCTCGCCCATCAGGTCCTGCTCTGTGGCTTGCATGTAGGCTTCGTCTTCAACTTCTTTTCCCAAGTCACGCAAAACTTCCATGGCTCGTTGATTGGTAATATGGGCCCGAGGTGTATTGGCAAGCCACCTGTATCGATTGACTACCATGTTTTCGACACCATAGGAAGACAGGAGTGCCGCCATGGATGAGCCGGCCGGACCGGTACCAATAATCAATACATCTGTTTCAATTTCAGCCATCTATTTCTCCTTTGAAAGTTTTTTATTCATGAGAAGTCTTCTTTGAACCGGGAACAATTCAATTCCCGTACGATCACTCAGCAAACCCCACAATCCCCGGGGTGCAAAAAGCATGACAATGATTCCGATCAAGCCCAATGATATGAGATACCAGGTACCGTAACTGGCCAAAAGACTTTGCAACAGCAGAAAGACAAGTACTCCCAAAATCGGACCCTCGATTGTACCTATTCCACCAATCACCACTATGAAAATCACATAGGCAGTCCAATCAACCACGGAAAAGGCGGCATCCGGTGATATGCGAGCTTTCTGCATATAGATAAGTGCTCCAGTCAAGCCGGTGCCAAAGGCTGCTGCCAAAAAGGTCAACCATTTTATCTTGTCGGGATCCACACCAACGGAA
>WTGT01000172.1 GCA_011523445.1 Paracoccaceae bacterium | reverse complement strand
GGAGGAGTACGATACACCTTATATGTCAACATTGTGGCGTGATGGAACGATAGTCGGTGAAACGACTTCCGGTTCCTGGGGCTACAGGGTAAACAAAAATATTACATTGGCCATTCTGAGAGCTGATCTGGTCGAACCCGGAATTGAACTTCAGGTAGACATATTCGGTGAAATGTATCCTGCAGTCGTACAGGGTGGCAATGGCTTGTACGACCCTACCCATAGCCGTTTGAAATCCTGACCACATCCCTATCTTGCTTTAAGCTGGAGAAAAACATGAATAACTTGTCTATCCCCCAAAATGCCCGAGTGGTAATCATAGGTGGAGGTGTTGTAGGTTGTTCAGTAGCTTATCATCTTGGAAAACTGGGATGGCAAAATATTGTTCTACTCGAACGGAAAAAACTTGCTTGTGGTACAACCTGGCATGCAGCAGGCTTGATTGGCCAGTTGCGGGCAACAGCCAACATGACCAAGCTGGCGAGGTATTCCCAGGAACTTTATGGCACTTTGGAAGAGGAGACGGGCGTTGCAACGGGGTTTGTCAGAACAGGATCCATAACTGCCGCCCTGACTGAGGACCGCAAGGAGGAAATCTACCGTTCCGCCTCAATGGCAAGGGCCTTCGGTGTGGAAATTGAGGAAATTTCGCCGGATGAGGTCAAGGCAAGATATCCCCATATCAATCACAAGGATATAATTGGAGGCGTTTACCTACCCCTTGATGGTCAGGGTGATCCTGCAAATATTTGTCAGGCACTGGCCAAGGGAGCCAGACAATTTGGTGCGAAAATAATTGAAGGCACCAAGGTTACAGACTGTATCAATAAGAATGGACGGGTTTCCACGGTTTCCTGGAATAGTGGCACAGAAAGTGGAACTATCAATTGTGATTATGTAGTTAATTGTGGTGGCATGTGGGGAAGGGAAATCGGTTTGATGGCAGGTGTCAATGTTCCATTACATGCCTGTGAACACTTTTATATTGTAACGGAACCGATTGAAGGATTAACCCGCCTGCCAGTCCTTAGAGTTCCTGATGAACATGCCTACTACAAGGAAGATGCTGGCAAGCTTCTGGTTGGTGCATTTGAACCAATCGCCAAGCCATGGGGTATGGACGGTATCCCCGAAGATTTTGAGTTCGATCAACTCCCTGAGGATTTTGACCATTTTGAGCCTGTATTGGAAATGGCCATAAACAGGATGCCCATATTGGAAAGTGCTGGCATACATACTTTTTTCAATGGGCCGGAAAGCTTCACCCCAGACAATGCCTATTATTTGGGGAAGGCCCCCGAAATCGAGAATTATTTTGTTGCCTGTGGTTTTAACTCCGTAGGTATAGCTTCTGCCGGAGGAGCGGGATTTGCCCTAGCGCAATGGATGCAGGACGATGAAAAGCCCTTTGATCTCGGTGATGTAGATATTTCCAGGGTTCAACCCTTTCAGGGAAACAAAACCTATCTTTATCAAAGGGTATCAGAAGCCTTGGGGTTGTTGTTTGCCGATCACTTCCCATTCCGCCAAAAGGATACTGCCAGGGGTATTCGAAGAACACCCTTTCATGACAGGCTCGTTGAAAATGGCGCTGTGATGGGTGAACTAGCAGGGTGGGAAAGAGCCAACTGGTTTGCCAGAAAGGACCAGCTTCCATCCTATGAATATGGCTGGAAAAGACAAAACTGGTTCGACAACTGGGCTGAGG
The DNA here is from genome assembly GCA_011523445.1 of Paracoccaceae bacterium. Lineage (GTDB taxonomy): Bacteria > Pseudomonadota > Alphaproteobacteria > Rhodobacterales > Rhodobacteraceae > MPNP01. The sequence goes on along the minus strand of WTGT01000172.1, from coordinate 6,464 downwards.
AACATAAGGCCATACGAAACAATATTGGTCTTTATGACATGTCCTCTTTCGGCAAGTTACTGGTCCAAGGCAGCGACTCGGAGAATTTCCTGAACCATGTTTGTGGAGCTGATTTATCAGTACCTAACGGTAAAATTGTTTATACCCAATTTCTCAACACTAATGGAGGCATTGAAGCCGATGTAACCATAACCAGACTTGCCGAACAAAAATATCTGGTTGTTACCCCTGCTGCAACCAGATTGGCCGACCAGGCCCGTCTTGACCATTTTGCCAATAACTTCAATGTTGTGATTACCGATGTTACCTCCAGTGAGGGTATCTTGGCATTAATGGGACCAAATTCACGCAAATTGCTTGAACAGGTTTCTCCCAACGACTTTTCCAATGATGCATTTCCATTCGGAACCGCCCGGGAAATCGAAATTGGATTGGGACAAGCACGTGCACACCGGGTTTCCTATGTTGGGGAATTGGGTTGGGAAATTTACATTTCCACCGATATGGCCTCTCATGTCTTTGATATCATTCTTGAGCAAGGCAATTCCATGGATTTGAAACTATGTGGTCTTCACATGATGGACAGTTGCAGATCAGAAAAGGGGTTTCGTCATTTCGGTCATGACATTACCGCCGAGGATCATGTTTTGGAAGCAGGTCTCGGTTTTGCGGTAAAGACTTCAAAGGAAGACTTCATTGGTAAGGAAGCCGTAATCCGAAAGAAGGAAACTGGCTTGGATAAAATGATGATGCAATTCATTCTGGAAGATCCAGCCCCCCTTCTCTATCACAATGAACCCATCGTCAGGAATCAGGAAATTGTCGGATATCTATCTTCAGGCAGCTACGGTCATCATTTGGGAGCATCAATCGGTATGGGGTATGTACCTATGAAGGAAGAAACTGTAGATGACCTGTTGAGTTCCGATTATGAAATTGAAGTCGCAGGTACTAGGTTTAAGGCCAAATCAAGTATCAAACCGTTGTTTGATCCCACTCACTCCAGAATGAAAATGTAATCCTGGGCCTTTTTGAGAGGCTGGTTTGCTTTAACCTACAGTTGCCAGCCAGGGTACGTTTTCAAGCAACCAATATGAAATAACCGTAAATCGGTTGGTGAGCAACAAACCGCCAACCGCAATGAGGATGGTGCCGATAATTATTTCGATCAGTCTGAAATGCTTTTTTATTCGGTTTGAAAAATCAATGAATCTGTTGATAAAAAAGGCAGCCAAGACAAAGGGAAGCCCTAGCCCCATCGCATACACCCCTAACAGAAAGGTTCCCTTGACCACGGAACTTTCCTGAGCTGCCAAGGACAGGATGGCACCGAGTTGTGGACCAATGCATGGCACCCAACCAAAAGCAAAGGCCAATCCCAGGACAAATGCACTTACTGATTTGCCACCCTTGTTTGCCAGATTGAATCTGAATTCGCGGTCCAGAATGGGAATTCTGAATAGTCCTAGAAAATGAAGTCCGAATATGATGATGATTCCCCCGGCAATCTGGCCAAAAAGAACTTGGTTTTGCAGGAAAAACCTCCCCAGGGTAGAAACAGTAAAACCCAGTACAAGAAAGACAAAGGAAAGACCCAGGAAAAAGAAGAGAGCCGAATATACCACCTGGTTTCTGTTGCCCTGTCGGGAATTCATTTCAGAGAATGAAACCCCGCTGATAAAAGCGAGATAAGGAGGCACCACCGGAAGGACGCAGGGTGAAATAAAACTCAATATACCAGCAGAAAAGGCTATCAATATAGATAGCACCATACCGGAATCCAGAATTTCCATAACTTTGACTTTATCTAATCTTCATCAAATTTTTTTAGCTCAGACAGTAAATGTCCATGTTCTGAAATCATTCATACTTCCCTTCGGTTGTAATAAAATAAAATTGATATGCATGAATTCTGGTATTCATCAACTGAAATACCTGCCTAATGTATGCTTTATGGAATATCTGTGTTTGAGATATTCTATTTCAAATATTTCCAAAGAAAAATCACAATGATGTTAGCCAAGTGTTTCCAACAATAATTATCACCTTAAGCATTAAAGCATCCGGTTCCTCGTAAAGGGCTTTAAGTAGGAATTAAGATGATACCCTCGCTATTCTATTCTGTTCAATTCGTAATAGGGAACTTTCCCATTTTTATTTATTGCTTGCTGCAATTTGGTATTTACCCACTCAAAGCCCTCTTGTGTGAGTCTAACACCAGCTTGTTGTGAGTATGCTTTACGTGGGTCAGTATTTCCTTTTCCTTTAACCTTATTTTGTTGGGTCGTGTAAAATGCATCATATTCGAGTTTTGCCATCAATTTATTTAGCGATATCCCATCCTTCATTGTACCAGCAATAAAATCGGCATTATGAACTCGAATGTAGCGTGACCAACGCTCTCTCCATTCCCTGCGCTTTATATCTTCTTCTGTGGCATCATCCCTTCCTTCTTCATACTTCTGTGCAATTGCTCGACCAAAGATACGAATATCAACTGGGTCATTTACCAACCTAGCAATAAACATGATTGATCCTTTACTAACAATTCTTGGACGGCGCTTTCGGGGATAAGCCAAAACCCTGTGACATTCTGAACGTTTAAGTTCTTCAATAATTGGTGTTTCGAGTGAAACTCGATTATTGCTTGAGCCCAAAAACTTGACGAAGGATTTATGTTGTTCACTAAAAATAGGTGGTACATGTGTTTCTGTACCTAATTCAAACCCTACCTTGCTTCCATAATCATTCATTAATCCCATTTCAAATATATTTCCATGACTTACCAAGGATTCCTTTAATTCGATTTCCCATGAGTAAAGAGATTTAGCTTCTAAATCTGATTGTGCTTGATTCCAAAGTCGTTCAAAATATTTATGGCAATTCCTAATTGCTGTTTTATCTTCCGTGAGGACTCCAAATTCCTGGTTGGACATTAGACCTGCTTTGGTCAGATTTGCTGATGTTATGATTGCACTTGTATTGCCAAATATGAATAATTTGGCATGCAACCCATTAATTCCTCGAATAGATCCTCCCTTTTGTAAAACTAATCTTAATGCATCTAAATCGTTAACCCCCTTGGCGAAATCATTAAGGTTGTATCTGGTAATGACCTGAAGTGAAGAAGGTTTCAATTCAAGTATATTTTCAATAGTCTTTGCCTTGATGAACGGACAAACAATTCTAAGCTGAGAAGGATCCTTTCGAAGGCAATTTTTGATGATTGATTTCCAATTCTTATCAATTAGGCAAAATGTCATTTTTTTATCCATGAATATTAATTTTGACGTATTGTATACGAAAAAATTGGTGCCTATCCAAAATTGCTTGTCCAGAATATCTCAGAATATTAATGAATATCTCAGAATATTAATAATGACATAACCAGGTGTTATCATTACCAAAGAATAACCAACACGATAGTTCCTCAGTTCGTAAAATTATGAAAAATCATCAAGATACTTTTGAAGTTTTGCAACAATTTGCTTCATATCCTCATGCCCTACCAACAAATGAAGAGGGATCTTTTTCACAAACTCCACCCCATGAGACTTCTCAAGAAAAAGAGTAAGATAAAAGCACTTTTCGCCGTGTGATGTCTCATAAGGGCCAACCTCTGCATCTAACAAGTCAGCAACGGGTAAAGATAGCAAATCGTTTGAGGAAGAAATATCATTTTGCTGATTCATAACTTTTCCTTTATTCCCGTAAGTCTTAGGACTGTTTAGTTCTGGTGCATTAACATCAATCAAATCTACCTATATCATACAAGGCATCCGTTTTACCAACTTCCATTGCAGGTGTTACCCGAAGGGTTTTATGAATTCTAACGAAATTGTAATGCACAAAACACACGCGAAGCATATGCACATGATATTCAAGTTTCGTGATGAATGCTTTGTAATCCTGGCAAAACGCCTCATACCTATTCAAATAGTCAAATTCATCTACAAATACTGCCTCAGCAGCTTATAGGTAGGCCCTATTTCCAACAGTGGTCAACTCGACCCGATTGGCAAGATGGAATCTTAAATCATCAATAAATTCCAGTGAGGTTCAACCTCATCGGTCTTCAACTTCCCAAGATAGTGTCATCTTGCTGTCACTATCCAATGCCATCTAGGTTCAGACATCGCCCGATCCTTCCGGAGCCGATATTGCCTTGGGGACATTCTTGTTCTTGATATAGCAGAATGATCATAGTTCATCACATTGGACTTTTCTTGCCCAGACTTCAACAACTGTCTTGTTGTGATATTCGGTACAGACGTGACCAGCATCTACGAGTAATTTGATAGCTATATTGATTGAAACCACGGTTGTTCGTGATATGAATCACATTAACATCCCTACTGCCAACATTTTGAGGATCATGATGCATTTGTGTTTGGGTAGTTTACTCATAATGACAATACAGGGTTTTCAAACCTTAATTGTCAAGTATAAGTTCATTATCAATTTGACCTTTTTCTATAAGGGCTTCTGATAGCTTCTTAAAACCTGGCAAGGAAATCATTTTTTTTTGTATCCAATCAAAATCGACCTCATTTCCGACCATTGGTAAAGTTACCCTCACGTCAGCCAGCAATCGCCCCAATGAACATTTTCGATAGTAATCATAACGCCATGCATTTGCATTTATTTCTTGGCAAACATAAAGAGCAAAAATGTCGTCTGTGTCATGATATTCCGGTTTCCAAGAACATACTAGAACATCGTTTGTAGCTGTGAAAACGTAAGGATGCCAAAATGCACAACCACCAGACCCATTAGCACTGATTGTAATAGCATGGGAAATTAGTAATGCCTCTTCAACTTTATAATAACCACCAATACCATTCAACTTTTCACTAGTTGTTACAACTGGTATCTCTCCAGAAGTTAAATTTTTTAAGGCAGAGCATTTTCCTCTTGTAATTTTAAAAAGTTCCTCAAGTTCATATTCTCTGGTTTTATATGGAACAAATGATTTCGGGCTAACACGAAAATGTTTTTGCATTAAAGTCATGTATAGACCTTCAACCGCGACATTTGGCTTGGGTTCTGCCAGATTATTTTTCAAATAAGATTCTGGTGCAAAATCCAAATTCTCTCCCAAATTAAGTTTGGAAATAAATACCTGTTGTGGAATAGGGTCAATTAACGCTTCTTGATCAAGCAAAAATCGAGAAAGATCATTGGTGATCTGCTCTAGGTTGTCCTGTGCTTGACCAGTGTTTAATGTCTTTGATTTATAACTGGCAGATATGTCATCATGCAATATCCCAAAGAAAACCTGGTCATTTGATTGATGAGGCTTCCAGGCTTCAAGAATCAAAGCATATGTTCCTTTGCTTGCCATAGGATCAAAAAGATCATTAGGCATTTTTACAACGGACCTAAGTGTGTGCCGTTTTAGTAGTTCTCGTCGCCACAATTTATCCTCTTTGTGTCCGGTAATCGGGTTATTTGGTAATATGGCGAACAATAAACCTCCTAAGCACATCTGGTTGAGAGCATAATCAACAAATTGGCGTTCTTTGACATTTTGGGCAAATGGAGGGTTCATTAACACCCGAGAAAATGGCCCTTCTAAGTCACTTGATGGCTTGATTGTTGCCCTAATTCTATTTACCTCACCATTCTTAAAAACAAAATTGTTATCAAAACAATTACCATTGTGAATATGACTTTTTCCATCACCTCGGAAAATCATGTTTACCAAGGCCATCCCAAATACACCCTCAGATTCTTCCACACCGAACAAGCAATCGTTTCGAAAGATATTGAACAAGTCTGGGTTGCTAGTGTGATAACGCAACCGAATTTCATCGAGAGCAGCGACAAGAAATCCTCCAGTACCACAGGCAGGATCAAAAATCATATCGGTGTCTTTAATGTCCATTACCTTCGCTGCAAATCTGGTTATATGGCGTGGAGTCAGGACGATACCCATTTCGTTGGCATCATTTGCGTATTTGATAAAAGTTTCGTAAAATTGCCCTAGAGCGTCTGTCCCACTATTGATGGCTGAACGAATATTCATTTCCCGTAAATGTTGCATCGTCAGTACGATTGCTGACCAATATTTTCTATGGTTTTCCGCTGTACTGGGTAGTTTCAAAAGCATTTCAGACTTGAAACTTTCTTTTCCATGCTGTACAAGCATTGCTTCTATACGACCGTTCACATCGTTAACCAATGTCATCGGTTCTTTGACTATTCGCATGGTACTGTCATTTGCCAAAGCTAATAGAAGACCTGCAACCACCCTTGCTCGATCTCGTGCAGCAACTCCGTTATTATGCAATGTATAATTTATTGCAATGGCTTTTTGCTTGAAACGACCCAAGTCCACATCATAGTGGAGAATTCTTGGATTATTTCGGTTCAGGATGTCAAGGCAAAGGTCAGGTGTGAGAAAGCCGGTAGTTTCATAATTATTTATGGAGACTTCTTTCCATTCGTCCCCATTATAATAT
>WTGT01000045.1 GCA_011523445.1 Paracoccaceae bacterium | reverse complement strand
ATTGGAAATAATCCCTGTTTCAAATGTTTTCGAAGTGTTGAAAATTGCCCTTACGGAAAAATTACGACCAGTGGACAAGATCAGTATTGAAAGTACGGAATCCAGTCACCAGCCAACAATCAACTGATTTGTTTCGAGGATCATCAGGTCAGGATAAATTGCCAAGGGTTCGGGCAGGAAGTTCAATCAAGTTGAACTTCAAGCCAACGCATCAGGTTTACACCGTAAAAGTATATTGAAATTGAAAATAAATACTCCAAATGGAGTAGACAAATTGGCAAACCATATTAAGTGAAGGGTGATTAGCTCAGCTGGTAGAGCACTTCGTTTACACCGAAGGGGTCGGGAGTTCGAACCTCTCATCACCCACCATTTTAAATTATTGACTAATCAGGTATAATTTACTTTGGACAGGAAATGGCACTTGACAAAGTTTAACGCCTGATTTATCCAAAGCTGGATAACAAATTAGTGGCTGTAGCTCAGTTTGGTTAGAGCGCTGGCCTGTCACGCCAGAGGTCGCGGGTTCGAGTCCCGTCAGCCGCGCCACTACCTTGTTCGACAATTATAACTTGGGAATAAGTTCTGATGGTCAAATCGATTAATCCCAAGTTTTGGTCCCCAAGAATACCGGAAATCCAATGGGTTGGCATGTATTGCCTGATACTCATCTCATGGCTCGTCCTGTTTCTATTTGGTATCTACCAGTCTCACCACCCAGTGAATTTTTTTGATTTTGATGATCTGATTGGATCCTTGATCAGTCCTCATTACCATCATCTGGATTTCATGTTCTTGTTCGGTATGTGGGGAATAATGGCCTTGGCCATGATGTTGCCTAGTTTCGTACCAACCCTTCGTGTTTATGAAGATTTAAGGTCTACCGGATCTGGTTCCAGAGAAGGCTTCTGGGTCCTTACGCTAGGTTATGTTACAGTCTGGTTGATTTATGCCATATTCATGACGGTAATTCAGATTTATCTTATTTCCCTAAACATTCTTCCTGACGCCATGGGTGATTTGAACATATACCCGATTGTAATTTTATTTTTGTTGGCTGGAATCTATCAATTATCGAATTTCAAGGATAGATGCCTGACATATTGTCGAAATCCACTGCTGATTTTCCTTGCAAGGGGAGAAGTTGGACTGACTGGTGAATTTTATTCGGGTATCAGATTTGCCGCCTGGTGTCTAGGATGCTGCTTTTTTCTCATGGCTTTGTGTCTGATCACCGGACTGATGAATATTGCCTGGATGGGGCTCTTGACTATAATAGTCATACTCGAAAAATTACCTGATTTGGGAAAATATGTTTCCAAGCCTTTGGGTATTGTTTTGATTGCCACTTCCTTGATAATTTATACTTTTCAATAAAAAATGAGAGCAAAATGACGAAGGCCATTTCAAGAGACCGATTGAAGGTTTCCAAACGACTAGACAACCGCCATCCAAGTGCCGAAAAATCTGATAGGGGAATGATTTCCTGGCGTATCAAGGGTGAACTGATACTGAACTGCAATTGCACGATCTTTTGTCCCTGTGTCATCAGTTTGGGCAAGCATGCCCCGACCGAGGGTTATTGTCAGGCTTGGGCCGGTATTCGAATTGATGAAGGCAATTATGGAGATGAATCTCTTTCGGGATTGAATATAGGATTGATCCTAGAAATACCGGGTCTGATGGCAAGAGGTAATTGGAAAGCGGCAGCATTTATTGATGATAACGCATCCCACAAGGCTTATCACGGTTTGATCCAGATTTTGACTGGCAAAGCAAAGGGAACAACGGGTCTCTTTAAAAATCTGGTGAGTGAATTTCTAGGGGCAGAAAGGGCTGAAGTTACCTTTGAAACACAGGGCAAAACCAGAAGGCTCAAGGTTGGCAAGAAAATTGATGGTGAAGTTTTCCCGGTCAAGGGAAAAAATCCAGACAGGGATATAGTTGCTGTCAACACAAACTATTGGATGGGCAGCGACATCACAGTTGCCACGGCCAGCAAAGGACGTGTCAGGGCCTTTGGCCGGGTATGGGACTTTAATGGACGATCAGCCGAAATTTGCTCCATAAACTGGCAAGGTCCGGAGAGGTAAGAATAATAATGCGTGATGTGAATATATTCCCTTCTATAAGGGTAAGAAAAACACCCTTTTGGGACCGTGTGTTGGAAGCGGGAGTTAAATCCTGTTCCGTTTATAACAGAATGTTGTTACCGGTACGGTTTGAAACGGCGGAAATCGATTACTTTCATCTTAAGGAACATGTCCAACTATGGGATGTGGCATGTGAAAGGCAAATTGAGGTAGTCGGTCCTGGTGCTACAAGACTGATAGAACTTCTTTCGCCACGGCCAATAGACAATTTGAAGGTTGGCAAGTGTTTGTATTTCCCTGTTGTCGACCAGTATGGTGGCATGTTGAATGATCCAGTCCTGCTCAAGCTTTCTGATACCAGATATTGGATTTCCATTGCCGATAGCGATTATTTGCTTTGGGTCTTGGCCTTGGTCGCTGCTTTTAATATCAATGTAAGAGTTTTTGAACCCGATGTATCCCCTCTTGGAGTTCAGGGACCAAAATCTGATGAGCTCATGGAACGGGTTTTCGGCAAGGAAATTACCGAATTGAAATTTTTTGATTTCATGACTTTGGAATTTCAAGGTAAGGAACACTATGTTTCCCGTTCGGGTTATTCCAAGCAGAGTGGATTTGAGATTTATGTCGAGGGAACTGAAAACGGTATTCCAATGTGGGATGCTCTGATGGAGGCTGGCGAAGATCTTTCTGTCAGGGCAGGGGGTCCAAATTATCCCGAACGGGTCGAGGGTGGCTTGCTGTCCTACGGAACTGACATGACAATGAAACACACTCCATACGAAAGCGGATTGAGCAAATTTTGTGATGTTCATTCTACTCCCAATTGTCTTGGATATAACGCCTTGAAAAGAGTGGTTGAAGAGGGTTGGGATAGGGAAATCAGATCAATTGATATCAAAGGGGACAAGGTACCCCTTTGTCATGTTCCCTGGAAAGTTACTGTTGATGGTGAATTTGCCGGTCATGTAACTTCGGTTACCTGGTCACCGGGATATGAAACAAATGTTGCAATCGGCATGATTGAAAAGGATTTTTGGGATTCAGATACCGAGGTGTTGGTTCATGCCCCCGATCATTCAAGAAAAGGAAAAGTCAGACAAAATTTCTATACTTAATTGAAGGAAAATATTATGGGATTCTTAGCCCTTGTAGTTGATAAAAATGATGAAGGTAAAACATTCGGATCAGTTCAGGAATTGAATATCGATGATCTGCCGGAAGGTGATGTAACCGTCAAGGTTGATTATTCTACGGTAAATTACAAAGATGGTCTATGTCTGGGCTCAGGTGGAGGTTTGGTAAGGAATTATCCACATGTTCCAGGAATTGATTTTGCCGGAACCGTAATGGAATCCCAATCAGACGGATTCAGCAAGGGCGACAAGGTTGTTCTTACCGGATGGAGAGTGGGTGAGGTCTGGTGGGGTGGTTATTCACAAATTGCCAGAGTCAAGTCCGAATGGTTGGTCAAGTTGCCTGAAGGCATGAGTACCAAAACAGCCATGGTTGTTGGAACCGCTGGACTCACAGCCATGCTTGCCATTGATGCCCTGGAAAATCAAGGCATGAAAAAGGACAACGGCCATGTTCTTGTTACAGGTGCTACGGGGGGTGTCGGCTCAATTGCAACTATTTTGCTTTCCCAAATGGGATATGAGGTTGCAGGAGTTACCGGGAAAAGTGATTCCGGGGATTATCTCAGGGAATTGGGTGCAAGCCAGGTCATTCCACGTAACGAAATTGACGAAGTGACCAATAGACCCTTGGAGAAAGAACTTTGGGCTGGGTGTGTAGATGCCGTCGGTGGTGCAATGCTGGCAAGGGTATTGGGACAAATGAAATACGGGACTTCAGTTGCCGCAGTCGGATTGGCTGGTGGAGCACAATTGCCTGCAACAGTCATCCCTTTCCTTTTGAGAGGCGTAAACCTGTTGGGTATTGATAGTGTAATGAGACCTATTAGTGATCGCGTCAGTGCATGGTCAAAAATCAATCAGTATCTGGATATTTCCAAACTGGAGAATGTGGTTGAGATTAGAACACTTGCTGATCTCCCTGATTTGGGCAAGTCAATTCTCAAGGGTGAAATAAGGGGAAGAACAGTTATTGATGTAAATGGCTAACCTGAACCACCCACGCTCATCTTATTCATTCATTTTTTATTGGTAATTTATAGTGTCAAGAAAGATTCACCGTACAATTTCTATTGATAGGTCCTTTGCAGAATTCATCGAGGAGAAAGCACTACCCGGAACTGGTGTGTCCAAGGAAACATTCTGGGATGGATTGGCATCACTGATTGAGGAATTCGATAGTATAAACAAGGAACTCGTTTCCTTTCGAGACAAGTTGCAATCACAAATTGATGATTGGCATTTGAAGGCAGGAAATCAGGTATTCGACAAGGGAAAATACAAAGCTTTTTTGAGCGAGATCGGATATTTGGTGGATGCGGGTCCTGATTTCAGTATTCAAACCACAAGGATTGATCCTGAAATTGCTACCATTGCCGGGCCCCAGCTAGTAGTCCCGATTACCAATGCCAGATTTGCCATCAATGCAATCAATGCTCGATGGAACTCCCTTTATGATGCCCTTTATGGAACAAATGTTCTGGGTAAACCTGCAGGACAGGATTTTGATACTATCCATGCCAGTAAAGTCATAGAATGGACCAAGGATTTCCTGGATGATTGCTTTCCTCTGGGGAGTGATAGCCACCAGAATGCATCGGTATATCATATTTTGGATAACACTCTAGTTATCCAGATTCCTTCAGGTGAAGCCCATTTAGCCGATAAATCACAATTCGTTGGTTACACAGGTGAACCATCAAATCCGGACAGCATTATTTTGCGAAGAAACGGCATACATTTGATCATGGTTTTTGATCGAAGTGATGTCATTGGAAAAACAGATCTTGCGGGAATAGCTGATGTGGTTTTGGAATCAGCCATAACAACCATTCTTGATTGTGAGGATTCGGTTGCTGTAGTGGACGTAGAGGATAAAATACTGGCCTACGAAAACTGGTTGGGAATAATGAAAGGGGATCTGGTTGCTGAGTTTGAAAAGGATGGGGCAAATATAACCAGAATAATCAAAGGGAATAAGGAATTCATTACTCCCAAAGGAGATAAGCTGACCCTCAAGGGACAAGCTTTGTTGCTTATTCGAAACTCGGCTTCGCACATAAATACCGACATCGTAACTGATTTGGATGGAAATCAGGTTGGCGAAACCATTCTAGACGCCCTTTGCACCACCCTTATTGGTTTGCATGATCTCAGGGGGGCGAATGGGAATTCACGGGAAGGTTCAATTTACATAGTCAAACCCAAAATGCATGGGCCAGAGGAAGTGGCCTTGGCTGACCGATTATTTTCCAGGGTGGAGGAAATTCTGAACTTGGAACAGTACACGGTAAAAATGGGTATAATGGATGAGGAAAGACGAACCACGGTCAACTTGAAGGAATGCATCAGGGCTGCCAGGAGGAGGGTAGCTTTTATTAATACCGGATTCTTGGACCGAACGGGAGATGAAATCCATACATCCTTCAAGATGGGACCTTTCCTTCGCAAGGGAAGTTTGAAGCAGGAACCCTGGTTACCAGCGTACGAAAACTGGAATGTAGATGTGGGGTTGAATTGTGGTTTGAAAGGCAAAAGTCAAATTGGCAAGGGTATGTGGGCAATGCCCGATTTGATGAAGGAAATGCTTGAGCAAAAGATTGAACATCCATTGGCTGGTGCCAATACGGCTTGGGTACCAAGCCCTACTGCAGCCACACTCCATGCCGTTCATTATTTCAAGGTTGATGTCAGGGATATCCAGGACCGATTACTCGATGGTGGATCACGTGCTTCACTAGATACCATTCTGCAAATTCCCGTTGCTGAAGAAACTGATTGGTCAGAGGACGAAATACTCCAGGAAGTCAGGAACAATTTACAAGGTATCCTCGGATATGTTGTCAGATGGGTTGATCAGGGCATAGGGTGTTCGAAGATACCTGATATTAACAATGTTGGTTTGATGGAGGATAGAGCTACCTGTCGTATATCCTCTCAGCATGTAGCAAATTGGCTTCATCATGGGATAGTGGACAAGGAAACTGTAATGAATTCCATGAAGGAAATGGCAGTGGTTGTTGATAGTCAAAACAAGGAAGACCCCAATTATATCCTCATGGCACCTACCTTTGATGGAGAAGCCTTTAAGGCTGCTTGTGATCTGGTGTTCAAGGGAGATATACAATCCTCGGGATATACTGAATTCATTCTTCATCAAAGAAGACTGGAACGAAAAAGGAAAATGACTTAGGTAAGTAAAATTCTTGATTTATCTGCTTGATTTCCAAGTTTGGATTAAAACAGATGAAATTAAGGAGAATAACTTGTGCATGTCTTTATAGATTCCAACATCTTCTTATCGTTTTATCATTTTACAAAGGATGATCTTAAAGAGCTTAAGAAACTAGTTGATTCAATTAAAAACCAGTCAATAACACTGTATTTACCTGAGCAAGTAATAAATGAAACTCGGCGCAATCGTGCCACGAAGATTAATGATACGTTTGATAATTTGAAAAATTGCTTTCACTTAAAGAGGTTCCCTAAATAGGCTTACCATTATGTTTCGAATTCTTTGATGATGCTTGACACAACAACCATACGGGTTATTATGATGTTAAGACAATCCATTCCTTGGCTTTACCATTGGAATGGTAAATTAATTTGGAGAAAATAATGAAACTATATAATCTGACTAGATTTGCTGCAGCAATTGTTGTTGCTATTGGTACGAGCATTGCTTCAGTATCATTTGTTGCAGCACAACAACAATTCATTTCGATCGGGACTGGAGGCGTGACAGGTGTGTACTATCCAACAGGAGGTGCAATCTGTCGATTGGTCAACAAGGATCGCAAGGAACATGGTATTCGATGCTCTGTGGAGTCAACCGGAGGATCCATTTACAATATTAACACCATCAAGGGTGGTGAACTTGAGTTTGGGGTGGCCCAATCTGACTGGCAATTCCATGCCTACAATGGTACATCAAGATTCGAGGATAACCAGTTCGAGGGTCTTAGGGCTGTGTTTTCAGTTCATCCTGAACCAGTAACCATTGTTGCTCGCCGGGATGCTGGTATAAATAACATAACTGATATCCCCGGAACACGTTTTAATATAGGTAATGATGGATCGGGTACACTTGGAACATGGGAAGTTATCGAAGAAGCAATGGGATGGAGTCGTGATGATCTAGCCCTTGCAGCCAAAATGAAATCGGCTGAAACTGGCTCGGCTCTTTGTGACAACAAAATAGATGGGTATTTCTGGCTTGTTGGGCATCCATCAGCTCTCACACACGAAACCATTGCATCATGTGATGCCGTAATCGTTTCCGCAGTTGCACCAGAAATAGATAAACTTATCGCTGAAAGGCCGTATTACCGAAATGCAACCATTCCAGGGGGGATGTATCCAGGCAATCCTGATGATATACCGACCTTTGGGGTAGGCGCAACCTTTGTTACATCTGCCGATGTTCCTGATGAAGTTGTTTATATTGTTGCGAAGGCAGTTCTTGCCAATCTCGACGATTTTCGCAAATTACATCCTGCTTTTGCCAACCTGAAAGCTGAGGAAATGGTCAGTGATTCGTTGTCAGCACCGTTACATCCGGGTGCCATTAAGGCCTACAAGGAATTAGGTCTAATTGAATAAATTTAAATCTAGCACAGCCGGTATTTCCGGCTGTGTTCCCATGGATGTTGGGTTTTATGCTAATCTGTAAACCATGGGGACTATCATGACCTCGAGAAACACATCAGGGTCAACCGACGGCTCAGAAGCTCAAACACTTGCTAGTGATCTGGATATAGGTGGTCGTAATCCTGATAATTGGCAGGCAGGTGTCATTACTGGTATAGCCTTGCTCTGGGCAATACTACAAATTATTAACGCTTCACCCTTACCTGCATTTCTGGCCCAAGCACTTGGCATTAACTGGATTTATGTCAATTCTGATACGGAAAGAGTATTGCATCTGGCATTCGGGTTAACACTCGCGGCCTTTGCCTATCCTCTCTTCAAGTCAGCTT
>WTGT01000308.1 GCA_011523445.1 Paracoccaceae bacterium | reverse complement strand
CCCTGGGGATCATCCCCTTTCCGTAGGTCCATTGGGTTATAACGGTTCCAAGGCTGCCATGGAACTCATCTCCAATGCAGACGTGGTTTTGGCCCTCGGAACAAGGTTGAATCCCTTTTCAACCCTTCCGGGTTATGGATTGAATTACTGGCCGGAAAAGGCTAAGATCATACAGGTTGACATCAATTCTGACCGCATCGGACTGACCAAAAAGGTAACGGTAGGTATTCAGGGAGATGCCAAACAGGTGGCAGAACAACTGTTGGACAACTTGTCCGATTTTGCCGGCCAGGAGAACCGGGAAGAGCGAAGGCAAAGGATTTCCCAAACCAAGTCTCGGTGGCTTCAGGAACTTACCTCAATGGATCATGAAGATGATGATGAGGGAACAACCTGGAACGAGAGAGCTAGGAACAAGGATCCCAAATTGATGAGTCCGCGGATGGCTTGGCGGGCCATTCAGAAGGTGCTACCGACCGAAGCAATTATATCCTCCGATATTGGAAATAATTGTGCGATTGGTAATGCTTACCCAACTTTTGAAACGGGAAGGAAATATCTTGCACCAGGGTTGTTCGGCCCTTGTGGATACGGTTTTCCGGCAATTATTGGTGCCAAGATCGGATGTCCAGATACTCCAGTGGTTGGATTTGCCGGTGATGGAGCCTTCGGAATTTCCATGAATGAAATGACATCCTGCGGACGTGGCGATTGGCCGCCAATTACCATGGTAATTTTCAGGAACTACCAGTGGGGTGCTGAAAAGCGGAATACAACCTTGTGGTTTGATGACAATTTTGTCGGTACAGAATTGGATCTCAGGGTCAGTTATGCCAAAATTGCCGAAGGTTGTGGTTTGAGAGGGGTTCAGGTGAAAACCATGGAGGATCTTTCACAAGCATTGGATCAAGCAATCAAGGTACAATTGGAAGATAAGGAAACAACCTTTATCGAGGTAATCCTAAATCAGGAATTGGGGGAACCATTCAGACGGGATGCCATGAAGAAACCAACCAAGGTTGCCGGTATATCGATTGATGATATGCGTTCGCAGGTATCTGCATAATCTTCAGTAGGGAATGGTGACAACCCGTGGTTGTCGATTCTCCTTTTCTGGAAGAGGTTTTTGCCAAGGCAAGGGCCAAACGATGCCATATCGTACTCTCTGAAGGGGAAGATCAGCGTATAATTCAGGCGGCAATACTCGCAGCAGAACAGGGTATTGCCGATATCACGCTTCTTGGGTCAACCAAACGGATTCATTCCAAAATGGCAGATTCAAAACCTTCTCTCTCGAATATTTTGATTGTTGATCCGGCATCATCTCCACTGGTCGGGGGATACATTGACGAGTTGATCAGAATCCGTTCTCATAAGGGGATAACCGAGGAAGAAGCAAGAAACACCATCCTTCAACCACTCGGATTTGCTGCCATGATGGTTAAGCAGAATCATGCTGATGGGACGATCGGTGGAGCCGTCAATACCACGGCTGACACACTTCGTGCAGCTCTTCAGATCATTGGTAGGTCGCCAAATGTAGATACCGTTTCTTCCTTTTTCATCATGATTGCCGATAAACCCCACCACCCTTTCCAAGGCCCGGTGATTTTTGCTGATTGTGCAATGGTAATTGATCCGACAGCATTGCAATTGGCACAAATTGGAGAAAATGCTGCCCTTTCTGCCTCAACAATCCTGGGGATTAAACCAAAGGTTGCCTTTCTAACATTCTCAACTGCAGGAAGTGGATCCCACGAAAGGGTTCAAAGAATACGTGAAGCCATCAAGATTGCCAAAGCCAACTATCCAGATTGGATAATCGAGGAAGAACTTCAGTTTGATGCTGCACTGGACCCAACGCTAAGAGAAAGAAAAGCACCCGGTCTTAACCTGGATGTATCTCCCAACGTGTTTGTATTTCCCAATCTGGAAGCAGGAAACATAGGTTATAAAATTGCCGAAAGGATTGGTGGAATGAAGGCGGTTGGTCCGGTGCTTCAAGGTTTGGCCAAGCCTGCCAATGATCTATCACGAGGGAGCAAGATCAAGGATATCCTATCACTAATCGCCATTACAGGGCTTCAGGCATCCTGATACAGACAAATACTTCCTTTGCCTTTCAAAAATAATTGAACCTGCAGCTAGTTTCAGTTTTTTTCGGATTCAACCTCGGTTGAATTTCCCTCAATGATATCCTCATCCAAATTTGCCTTGAACGAGTATTCTGCACGAGATGAAAAGTTACTGGCAAAGTTGGTTATGAAGAAACTGACAAGAAACTCCCGAGTTTGAGGTATAAGGAGTAGAAACCCTATTGTATCGGTAAAAAAGCCGGGTGTCAGGAGCAACAATCCACCTGCAAATATGGCAATCGCCTGTAATATGGGACTCATTGGATCCTTGATGTGACTTACTGTATCCCTAATCTTGTCAATGACCAGGGGAAACTGGGTTCGAGCCAAACCGGCACCAAGCAATGCAGTAATGATGATTATGGCCAAGGTGGGAAACAGGCCGATCAAACCGCCAACTTGAATGAACAATGCTATTTCAATCAAGGGAACCAATAAAAACAGCAAAAATAATTTCATGGAATATACCCAATCATATTGAAAAGCCTGTATAATATGGACATAAGACTTGCTTCAACCTAAATACCTATAGACAACAAATGTATTGTCCGAAACAAAATTAAAGGTCGTTATCAAAATGTCACCAATGTTGCAGCTTCTAATTCTCGCGGGAATTGCACTGTTTTTAATTTTCAAGTTACGTGGAATACTTGGTACCAGAACAGGGTTCGAACAAAGACCTCCGGTCCATCCATCCGTCACCATTGACCAATCCTCCAAGGTGGTTCCTGATGATGAGCAAGAGATAGATGAGGAAATTGCCAAGCTTGTCGGTTCAAATACGGAATGTGCAAAAACATTGGGTGACATGAAAGCCTATGAACGGAGCTTTAGTGTACAGGAATTCGTTGAAGGAGCAGGGAAGGCCTATGAATGGATCCTGACCTCATTCGGTGAAGGTAAGATAGATGATTTGAAACCATTTCTGTCCCCTGAGGTGTTCAATTCCTTCAAGGAAGGTGTTGATCAAAGAGATCCAGACAATCTGGTCAAGGTACAATTCGTAAGAACCAGTGGAAAACACATCAGTGATGCCAAGTTCGAACAGTCGTCCGGGCGTGGTGAAATCACCGTAGAATTTTCCAGTGAACTCATATCCTATGTCGAGGATCCCAAAGGCAATGTAGTAGAAGGTGACAAGTCAAATCCTGTTCACCAAAACGATGAGTGGACCTTTTCAAGAATCATGGGCAAGAATGACCCGAACTGGATACTTGTTGCAACCGGTTAGGTTTTAGCCTTAACAATACCCTTGTGATGTCCAAAAATGCCCAACAAAATCAACACCATGGGTCTTACAGATCAGGACTTGGCACTTTGGGAAGAGTATTGTCAAACAAACGAATTTTCCAGTAAGGATAATCAACAGGCAAGTCAGGGTTCTCGTAAGGTCAAAAGAAAAAACCTCAGGAAAGAAGCCCCTGTGGAAGATCTCAGCAATCGTGATTTTAGCGATTGGAATCAATTCTGTAAAGAAAATGACTTGCCTTCAAGTTCCATCAAGGCAAACACGGAACTGCAGGAAGAGGAAATGGCACTCGCCAAGCCTGTTCAGAAAAGGATTCTGGTAGAACCGAGACATACAGAGCCGAAAAGTAATGCTCCTGGTCCAAATAATATTGACAAGAAAATACTGAAGAAGTTGAATTCGGGACATATAAATCCCGAACTAAAGCTGGACCTTCATGGCATGCTGAAGGAAGAGGCTTCTCGGGAGGTTAAACGATTTATATCCGGAGCCTTTAATTCCGGCAAGCGGTTGATTTTGGTTATTCCCGGAAAGGGAATGGATACGGATGGTCGCCGAGGTTTCGGCCCCCTCAATCAATTGATCAGGCACCTGTTATCCAAACCACCCACTTCCGAATATATTCTTCATTTTCAGGAAGCCCACAGATGTCATGGAGGTAGTGGTGCATACTACATTTACCTGAAAAGAAACAAATCGCGCAGGTAACTTGCCTTCAATTTCAGTGTAACCACTGATTCCTTGGTTACTCAGAAACGATAAATATCCTGTATTTTTCCTTGGCAAATTGGGCACCGGCAATTTTACTAGTATTGTAACTGCCACCATCCAGATTTATTTTACCCTCATGAAAATTGAACAGTGATGGTTCAAATCCGGTTGGATTGTACCTGCCTGGATAGGTATGTCCATGTACGGCTATCAGGTCAGAACGTTTAAACGGAGAAAAAAGGAACTCACCCCTGATCCAGGACCAGTGATTGTCATACAAACAGTCCCAGGGCTCTGCCAAAGCCTCCTCAATACTACGGTTGGGATCAATGCCGGCATGTACAAACAGGAGGGAACCTATCCGCTTATGACTCAATAATGATTCCAGGAACGCAACTCTTTCAGGCCCTAGCCCTTCATTTAAGGTATGGGCAAAATCCTTGATACTCCCATAAAACATGTCTTCAGGGTTCAGACCCAATTCCCGAAGCGTTTTTCCAGCTCCGTTCCATGACCAGATTTCATGAGCTGGCGTATGGGCGTTGGCAGGTATATACTTTGTGAACTCGGTCATTTTCTTGCCCGTGAGGGAAAGTCTCATCAATTGTTCATGATTCCCCATCAGTGTATGTGTTTCCGTGAATCCAAAATCCTTGGATTTTCGCATGAGGTCCAAGGCCTTAATGGATTCCGGCCCTCGATCAATCAAATCACCAAGTGAAACCAGTATTGATTGCTTTTGTGAATCCCTTGCTTCGGAAAACACCTCAAGCATCGTTTGCAGATGAGAGCAATAACCGTGTACATCGCCGACGGCAAAGATTTCCACTCCATCCTCAAGGCCTGTCGGCAAGGGAAACCACTCTGATGTAAAATGTAACACTGGCATCAAGCCATACCTTGTAGTAAGTGTGAATGAATTGGTACCCGAGGGTACACGGCAAATGGAAGCTGCTTTGTCAGAGCGTTTGCTGGATTTCTTCCTGCTCAAAAACTTCTATGTAATCGCCCTGTTTGAGGTTGGAATAATTCTCGAATGCCATACCACATTCCAGGCCGGTTTGAACCTCGTCAACCTCGTTCTGGAAGCGTTTGAGGGTTTTGAGCTTACCTTCATGGATAACCACATTATCCCTGAGTAAACGAACCCCGGAAGACCTTCTGACAATACCCTCCGTTACCTTGCATCCTGCAACCATGCCAACTCCGGTAATCTTGAATGTCTCAAGAATTTCCGCGTTGCCAAGGAAGTTCTCCTTGATATGTACATCAAGCAGACCAGAAGCCAGAGCCTTGACATCATCAACCAGACGATAAATTATCGAATAGTACCGCAACTCAATGCCCTTCTGGGCAGCCATGCTGCGTGCCGAAGGCGTGGCTCGGACATTAAATCCTATAATGTGGGCACCTGAAGAACTGGCCAAGGACACATCCGTTTCCGTTATCGCCCCAACCCCGAAGTGCAGAACCCTGATCTGAACCTCTTCGTTTCCGATCTTGGTGACCGCCTGGTTTATTGCCTCGGCTGAACCTTGTACATCAGCTTTCACAACAAGTTGCAAATCCTTTGTGGATTTGTTTTCACCCAGATTCATCAGGCTTTCCAGACTAAGCACTGCACCTGCTGAGGAAATAATGTTGCGGTTCGTACTTCTTCTGTATTCAGAAATTTCTCTTGCTTGCGACTCGTTTTCAACAACATTGAGTGTATCCCCGGCTTGCGGAGTTCCATTCAGACCCAACACTTCCACAGGTACGGATGGACCTGCCGAATTGATCCTTTTGTCCTGGTCGCTTATCAGGGCCCTGACTTTACCCCATTGTTCACCAACGACAAAAATATCGCCCCTTTTCAGAGTTCCCTTTTGAATCAGTACCGTGGCAACCGGCCCTCTTCCTACATCAAGTTTGGCTTCAATTACCGTACCTGAAGCTGGTCGATTGGGATTGGCCTGTAATTCCATGAGCTCGGCCTGAAGAGAAATCGCCTTGAGAAGATCATTGATACCATCACCTTTGGTGGCTGAAATCTTTACATCCAAAACTTCCCCCGAATGGCTTTCGACCACTACCCCATGTTGCAGGAGCTCGTTCCGAACATTATCAGGATTGGCATTGGGCAGATCACACTTGTTAATTGCTACAATCAAAGGTGCGTCAGCTGCCTTGGCGTGATTGATTGCTTCAATTGTTTGCGGCATGACTGAATCATCGGCAGCCACAACCAGAACCACGATATCAGTTACATTTGCTCCCCTTTCACGCATGGAGGTGAAGGCAGCATGACCTGGTGTATCTAGAAAGGTAAGTGTTTCACCATCATCGGTTTTGACCTGATAGGCCCCAATATGCTGGGTAATGCCTCCATCCTCTCCCGAAGCCACACTAGCCTTTCTAATGGTATCCAGAAGTGTGGTCTTGCCATGGTCAACATGTCCCATAACCGTAATCACAGGGTTTCTTGATTGAAGATCCTTGGGATCGTCCTCGATAGCATCAATTACATCCTCAACATCAGCATCGGAGACCCGAACCACCTTGTGTCCAAATTCCTCAATAATCAACTCGGCAGTGTCGGCATCAATGGTCTGGTTTTGAGTTGCCATCACACCTAATTTCATAAGCGCCTTGATGACATCCGAAACCCTTTGTGTCATTCGGTTGGCAAGTTCCTGAACCATTATGTTTTCAGGTAGTTGAACCTCCCTGACTATTTTCTCCCGGACAATTTCAACGGGTTGGGCCTTGCGTTTCCTTCTTTCCTCCCTGCGCCTGAACTGTGCTTCGGAACGTAGTTGATCTTCCTCAATATCAAGAGCAGTTTTAACAGTTACCTTGGTCGCTCGTCTTTTTTCAGAACTTCGGCCCCTTTCTTCCTCGGGGCTTTTCTCCTTGACCTTTCGTTTCTTTCGTGCTTCCGGAACCTGCTTTGGTTCTTCATCAATCGTTTTTGCCTGTTGGGCCTTTTTCTTTTCTTCCAATAACCTGTGCTCTTCGAGTTTGCGCTGCTCCTCTAATTCTTCCTGGCGTTCCTTTTCCCTTTGCCGATGTTCAAGAAGAGCCTGTGCCTTTCTTTCTCTCTCCTCGTCAAGCTGCTTTTGCCGTTCGGCCTTGGATTCACGTTCAGCTTCATCTTTAACCCGTGCCTTTTGGATAGCTTCGGCACGACGTTTCAGATCCTCTTGATCCGGAATCACTTTCGAAACAGAGGGTGATTTGGTCTCTTTTGCTTGGGTAGGCCCCCTACGCTGGGGAGGTGGCTGTACGGCTGTGGGTTTTCTTGCTATAACACCTTGCGAGGGTACAACCACGACTTCCTGTTGTTTTTTACCACCACGGGTAAATACAATATCCTTGTTTGTCGTTCTGGTGGAGGCCCCTGGTCGGGGGGTGGATTTTAACGAAAGAGTATTAGTGCCCATTAATTCCCTGTACTTTCAAAATTATGATGCCAAATCTGGCAAAGTCGTTTGAAATCCTTCCATCCTACGGATACGTTCAAGTTTTTGCGCGGTAATTGCAATTCTATGGGCCATGGGCCCATCTTTCACTCCCACATAAATAACTGATTCTCTTCCGAAAGCTTCACCGAGTTCTGTTGAAGACAAACATCGGTAGCGTTTACATGAAACACCCCTTGGAATCAACTTCCGGCCCTGCCGATCCGAACCGTCAGAGGCCTGAACCAAAACCGTTATTATATTTTCACTAATCCCCAGTCGAACCTTTTCAAACCCAGCTACAACAACACCAGATTTGCGACCCAAAGAAAGTATTCCGGTTAGATAATCAACTAATTTCCTATCTATCGTATATAAAAAATCTGTTGGAATTTCAACATTTCTTCGGGCAACTCGTGAAAAGTGATTGCCATTGGCGGCTTTTTCAAGCGTATCCCGGTCCGGAAATACCCACATACCACGACCTGGAAGTTTTCGATTAATGTCCAGAACGGCAACCCCCTTCGGATTCAAAGTGAATTTCAATAACTCATCCTGATCATACTTTTTCCCGGTAATCACGCACCTTCTGATACGAAGGTCATGATTCTTCGGCTGCCCCCTGGTCACTTTCCGCCTCCGTATCTTCTTCACCGTAAATGGCCTGAATATCCTCTGGTTTCATCCATCCGATACTTACCCTGGCAGATGTGATCAGGTACAAGGCATCTTCGGCATTGATATTGAAATCCTCCAAAAGGCCTTTTTCCCATACCTGCTTACCGCCTATTTCATTGTATCCTCCTGACAACTCCCAATCAGCCAGGGTTGCGAAATCTTCAAGAGTTGTAATTTCATTCTTTACCAGTTCGAGCAACATTTTCGGAGTTAACCCTTCAAACTCCGCAAGGTCGTCCTTCAGGCCATACCTTCTGGCTTCCGCAAGAATCTCCTCGTTTTCCTTGGCAACATAATTTTGAGCCCTGCTCTGCAATTCTTCGGCAATGGCTTCGTCAATCCCATTGAGGGTAAGAAGTTCATCAATGGTACATTCGGCAAGATAATCTATCGAGTCAAACCCTTCGGTTACCAACAGGTGTGCAAAGGTTTCATCAACATCAATGGCTTCCATGAACAGTTTCTGTCTCTGGTTCATGATTTCCTGTCTTTGTTCACGCTCGTAGGTTTCTGTTACAATTTCTATATCCAATCCGGTTAGACTTCTTGCCAGCCGGACATTTTGACCCCTTCTACCGATGGCAAGTGAAAGCTGGTCATCGGGAACAACAATTGTCGTGGGATTGCCCTGTTCATCAAGTATCCCTTTTGAAACCTTGGCAGGCTGCAAAGCATAGGTTACAAACTCAAACGCATTTTCGGTCCATGGAATGACATCAACCCTTTCGCCCTGCAGTTCATTGACCACTGTTTGGACCCTTGACCCCCTCATACCGACACAGGCACCGACCGGATCAATACTGGCATCATAGGATACAACAGCAATTTTGGCTCGAGAACCCGGATCCCTGGCTATGCATTTGATATCTATGGTTCCATCGTAAAACTCGGGGACCTCACTTCGAAAGAGTTCTCGCATGAATTCATTTGCCGTCCTCGACAATTTAACCTGTGGACCACGTGATTCCTGGTCAACATCGGTAACATAAGCTCGAATCCTAGTACCTTTCTCGGGATTTTCATGGCTGATTTTCTGGGTACGATGTATCATCGTCTCACCGATGCTTAATTCAACGATTATATTGCCCTGCTCGACACCTTTGACGGTCCCGACAATAATCTGGCCTTTCTTGTCCTTGAATTCCTCGTACTGCTTTTCCATTTCGGCTTCTCGAACCTTGCGGTGAATTACCTGTTTGGCAACTTGAATATTTATCCGATCCAACTGATCTACCCCAACTGGTGGCAATTCTTCGATATGCTCGCTTCCCAGTTGATATTCCGGATTGATTTTTTGGGCATCCTCCAGGGTCATTTCCGTTGACAGGTTTTCAACTTCTTCAACCACGGTTCGAACTCTTTGCATGGTCAAATCACCTGTTTCCTTGTTATATTTGGCCCTGATGTCCAGTTCCTGGCCATATCTCATCCTTGCGGCCTTGGCCATGGACTCTTCCATGGCTTCCAGAACGATGCCACGATCAATATTCTTTTCCTGGGCTACAGACTCGGCCATTTGAAGCAATTCAAACCTATTTGCACTAGTAAGACTCATATGTTTTCTCCAGAATCCCTCGGAATAATTTAACTCATATTTGGTTTGCTAATCGGATAATATTCGTTGTTCCTGATGTCGGTTCAATAGTTTTTCTGACATGACAAGGCTGGCTTTGGCAATTTGGGAAAATTGCACGTGTAATAGTTCCGAAATCATATCCAAAATGATCGTTGAGCCTTTGGTGGACTGGATAATGCCCTTAAATCTCCGTTGTCCATCCATGGGCTGGTTCAGTTCTACCTTGGCCTTGTACCCAACCCATTGCTCAAAATGCTCCAGCTTGGTGAGTGGTCGGTCAATACCCGGTGATGATATTTCAAGCGAATATTCCTCACTGATGGTATCCTCAACATCCAATAGCGGGGATAAAGCATGGGATAAATCAGTACAGTCTCCAACAGTCATGGTCCCATCTGGACGTTCCGCCATTATTTGAAGGGTTTTCTTTGCATTGCCGCTAAAGCGCAATCTGATCAACTCGAATCCCATAAGGGAAATTTCAGGTTCAAGCAATTTCTGAAGCTGTTTTTCCTTGAATGTCAGAGCAACCAGGTCTTGCATCAAATTTTCCAAATAAAAAAAACAGGCCAGCGGCCTGCCTTGTAGTCATGATTAGTGATTCAGTTTTCGGAACCACCGCTGTGATTTCAAATCTAACACTTTTTCGGGTATTTTCAAGACTGAAGAGTCAGTTCAAGGTAAATTCTTGTTTGGATATCCTCTTTACGGGTTAAATCAGGTGAAATATAATATTTGATCCCATTTCGTTTATGATTGGACAAACTGATGAGTAACATGAAAACTGTAGTAAATGATGGCAATGTGGAAGAGTTTCTGAACTCTGTTTCAAATACCAAACGGAGGGAAGATGCCATGTTCATTTTGGCCATGATGAAACGAATCACTGGTGAACAGCCACGAATGTGGGGTACAAGCATTGTGGGCTTCGGGCAATATACCTATCAACGCGCAGATAAATCAAAACATCAATGGATGGTGACTGGTTTCTCACCCAGAAAGCAATCACTCACGATTTATATCATGCCAGGGTTTTCTGCCTACCCCGATCTGATGGCCAAATTGGGCAAGTACAAAAATTCGGTTAGCTGCCTTTATATAACCCGCTTGGAAAATGTAGATCTGAAGGTTTTGGAGGAACTTATCAAAAGGTCTGTTAACGATATGCTTGCTCGTTATGGAAATTGATTGGACATTTTCCTGGTTTTTCTATTGATACCTGTATTTCAATTTCCTCATTAACTCTTCCAGATTGCCGCCACTTTGTTCAAGAAGTGCACCGATTACCTTCTTTTCCAATACCAGCAAATTTAAGTCATCAACGGTAATATTTCTTATTCTTGGTTCATCATCAAGACTCACGAGGTCCCAATATACCGGAAAAGGTGGTTCATTGGGCAAATACATTGTGGTAACAATTTCGAAGGTCCGATCATTTCTTGTCGTCCTTGCCCTGATCACCTCGTATTCAGCACCAATGAATCTGGGGAAATAGATTGAGTATTTTTCAGCAAGATACCTTTGGAATATTTTCAGGAACAAATGTCTTCGTGGTTCCGAAATTTCCAACCACTGTCTTCCCAAGGCAACCTGACCAATATATTGCGTGTCTGCCATGTTGATGAACATTTCTTCAATGCCAGCATAAATTTTCGCCTTCGGGAAGTTGTTATGAAGCATGTAATTCACAGTGTGAATAACTTCTTCTACCACCTCGGTTGCCTTTTCTGGGGTAGTTGAATAACTGCTTGTAATTGTTAAGGACCACAGCATCAGGCTGGTGACAAATAACCTGATCAATCTGGGGATATTGGGAATTCGACAAACCATAAACATTATTCTTAATTTGTATAAGTATTAACTGTTCTATTCATAACCTGAGGTAAAACCATAATTTTGTGAACAAATTTGGTTGGAATCTACTGAAAATTCTGCAAAATCAAAGCCTCGACCCTACGATTGGAATTTCTTCCTTCCGGCGTTAGATTGGTTTCATGCGGAGAAAGAAAGCCCACACCATGTGCCGAAATTTGATCAGGATTTGAATCATACACACTGATAAGGGTGTTTCGAACCGAGCGTGCTCTTTCAGATGATAGGTTTATGTTATTTTCCAATTCTCCTTCCAAATCGGTATGTCCTACCAAAATTACTTTCTTGTCTGGATTCTCCTTGAGAAAAACAGCCAGATCCTTTAGCTGGGAGATACTGTTTTCATTGATGTCGCTTGAACCGGAATCAAATTCAACTCCCGTGAGGATGGTGAACCCCTTGGTTGAAAAATCATATTCCAATTGTGTTTCAATTTCCAAAACTTTGGAAGTGAAATTAAAATCTATGTCTTCTACCTTTTCCTCTTCCCGAGGGTTTATGAATACAATCTGGACAAATCCCGTATTATTGCTTTTACTGACAAGGACCGTTACAAACTGTTTTCCAAACTCGTTGTTCTTGGATGCCGAAACGAATTGAAAATCCCCCAGATTGACAAACATGTGGGGGCTCTCGACGACATCAATGACTTCCCGGAACTCAAACCCTCCACAGTTCCAGGTTTCACACTTGAACAGGATTTCAAAATCAAGTTCATTCAGTGTATCCCAGCTATTTTCAAGAAGTATTTGGGTAGATGAATCACCCTTGATCTGATAAACAAGTTTGGTTGTGGAACCTTCGGTTTCCAGCATTTCAACCATGTCGTCCTTGAATGGGCCAACGGGTATCAAGTACCTGCCAAAGGTAAAGTTTCTGTCAAATACAAGTTGGCCAGTATTTATTGTCGATTGGCCAAGTACCTGCACCGGAAAAAGGCAGAACAGCAACAGGATTAATGTCGGTTTGACCTTCATCGGTCTGAAAAATAATATTCCGTGTTAGGATTCATTGCTGTTGCAGAAGCCAGTCTGTTGGTCATGTTGTAAAACGCTGCCACTGCACTGATATCCCATATATCGGCGTCATTGAAACCCAGTTTTCTCAAACCTTCGCGATCCTTTTCCTCAACCTTGAAACTATTTTCTGTTACCTTTTCTGCAAATTCGAGCATTCCCCTTTGTCTTTCATCCAGTTTGCAGTGTCTGAAATTAATTGCCAGCGTATCACTGAATTCAGGGTCTTTTGACAGTTTGCGAACTGCGGCACCATGAGCAATAATACAATAATGGCATCGGTTTATCGAAGAAACAACGACTGCAATCATTTCTCTTTCCAGCTTTGACAATCCGCTCGGGGCCAGCATAAGATTGTTGTACATGGCGGTAAATGCATTTAATTTCTCGATATCAAAGGCATAGGCTTTAAGTACGTTGGGGATGATGCCTAGCTTTTCCTCACAAATCTGGAAGTATTTTTGTGTTCCCTCCGGCAGTGGATCAACCATTGGAAGATTCAGTGCTGTCGCATTTGAAGCTTTTTTGTTCATAAGATACCCTTGAATTGCCGTTCCTGCTTTTTGTTCTGACTAGCGAAAGAGAATAATTCAGACTTGTATATTACAAATAAACCCATCCGAAAGGTAACGCAACAATTCAACTGCAATACCAGCTAAGATTTGGTCTTCGTCCTTGATCAAATTTACCATTTATTCCTTATCAGGATAATAACTTGGAAATGATCTGATTTAGGACCATTCTTCCATTGGTGGTAACTTGAAGTTGCCCATCGGTAATTTCGACCAAATTGTCCTGAACAAGTTCGCTTATTGTATTACTGTCTAGTTTGCTTCCTGAAATTCGCTCAAACCTGGCAGTATTCATACCATCATTGAGTCGGAGAGACGTAAGCAAATACTCGGAACCTCTTTCCTTTTGATTGATTAATTCTCTTTGGTATTCACCTGTTCCTAATTTAAAAATACCATCAAGCCAACTTTCTGGATTAAGGATTGTATTTGTTCGAAAGTATTGGTTGTCGATACTTATTCTTCCATGGGCACCTGGCCCTATGCCCAAGAAGTCATGATACTCCCAGTAAACCAGATTGTGTTTTCCCTTGTAACCGGGTTTGGAGTAATTTGAAACTTCATATTGTTTGAACCCATACCGTTCACAAATTTCCATTGTGGCAAGATACATATCGGCAAGGGTATCTTCATCGGGTATACCTTCCAGTCGGTTGGCAGCATGTCTTTTGCCGAAGGGTGTATTGGGCTCGATGGTCAGTTGATAAATCGAAAGGTGGTTTGGATTCAACGCTACGATTTCCTGAAGTTCTCCTATCCATGATTCTGTCGATTGAAATTGCCGGCCAAACATGAAATCAAGACTGATGTTGTTAAAAACCCGATCAGCTGTTTCGTAGGCCTTGATTGCTTCCTTGACGCCATGTTTCCTACCTAGGGCTTTCAAGTCCGAGTCTTTGAGTGCCTGCAATCCCAACGACAGTCTGTTTATTCCTTCATTCCGGAAACACAAGAATCTATCTTGTTCGACAGTGGTGGGGTTGGCCTCAAGTGTAATTTCCGGCTGGCCGGAAAATCCCCAATGCAGGGAGATTCTATCCAAAATTTTACCAACTGTTCGAGACTCCATGAGGCTGGGAGTACCTCCACCAAAATAAACTGATGTACATTGGCTGGCAGTCAATTCTTTTGCAGAATGATCAAGTTGCCGTAAATAGGCTTCACACCATTGCTCATGATCAATCTGGTTTGAGCAATAGGTATTGAAATCGCAATAGGGACACAGGGACTCACAAAATGGCCAATGGATATAGATTCCGAATGGTTCTATTGTTTGCTGATCAGGCATCAAGACAGTTTTCAGCAAAAGCTTTAAGTGACAATGCCCTGTGACTGATAAGGTTCTTGTCCGCCTTGTACATTTCCCCAAATGTAATCTTGTATCCATCGGGCATGAATATGGGGTCAAATCCGAAGCCGATTTCCCCTCGCATCGGCCAGACAATTTGTCCATTGACAAAACCTTCGAAAATTTCATCATGGCCGTCGGGCCAAGCAACACAGATTGTCGAGCAGAATTTCGCCTTTCTGGGCAGGGGAGACTGTTTTTCCTCAAGCAATTTCCAAACTTTGGTCATGGCTTTCTTGTAATCCCTTCCATCAGGTGTTTCAGCCCAATCGGCAGTCTTAACCCCTGGTTGGTTATCAAGATCTGATACCATTATCCCGCTATCGTCTGCAATTGCAGGAAGTTGTGTTTCTCGAGCGACAAAATGAGCCTTGATCCTGGCATTACCTACAAAGGTCTCTTCGGTTTCGGGTGGAAATTCCAAATTGAAGTCTCCGGCAAATCTTGTTTTCACCCCATGTGGGTGTAATATCCCTTCGAATTCACTCAGTTTATCCTTGTTATGCGTGGCTATCACCAACACTTTGGAATCTAGCTTACGCATTTTTCTTGGCCAGTGCTTCATTTTGAATTCGAACCAGTTCACTGGCACCCTTGCTCGATAGTTCAATAAACTCCAAGATTGATGCCGTGGGAAATGATTTGTCTTCAGCTGTACATTGCACTTCAATCAGTTCTCCCGAAGAGGTAAATACAAAATTACCGTCAACTTCAGCATTGGAATCTTCGTTATAGTCCAGATCCAGTATATGCGAACCCGCATGAATGCCACAGGAAATGGCGATGACCTGCTGCTGTAGGGGATCTCTGACAATATATCTATCTTGCAACAGTTTATTGACTGCAAGTCTAAGAGCAACCCAACCACCGGTAATCGAGGCACACCTAGTCCCACCATCAGCCTGGAGGACATCACAATCGATCATGATTTGTCTCTCACCCAAACTTGCAAAATTTACACCGGCACGGAGAGACCTTCCGATCAGTCTCTGAATTTCCAGGGTTCTTCCCGAAACAGATGAACCTCGTCCGTCACGCCGGTTTCTTTCATGGGTAGCCCTGGGCAATAATGAATATTCGGCTGAAATCCATCCCAAACCCGTTCTTCGTCGAAAAAACGGGACATGCTCCTCAACCGAAGCCGTACACAAAACCTTGGTATGTCCACAGGAAATCAGACATGACCCTTCGGCATAACGGTTGACATCAATTTCTATCGATACCGGTCGCAACTCATCGAATTTTCTCTTTGATAAACGCATAATTCAAATCTTTATTTTTTTGGTAAACAGGATTAGCCATATAATTGGTAATTTACACTATGGAAAGTATGCAAGGTTTTCGTTCTATGAAGCACATGGATCATTGAATACTTGTTGGTATTGGCAAACTGGCTGAGTTTTTTGCTAAATTGATTCTGGTGTAAAAAATAGAATTTCCCTTAAATTTAATTCGAGAAGGCTGGAGAGTGAGCAAGGAAGAGATTCTGGAAATTTTGGATCAACGCAATACCGAAATTTTTTCCCGGTTGGTAGAATCCTATTTATACTCTGGTTCCCCTGTAGGATCGAGAGCAATATCCCGCAATTTATCCACCAAGATTTCACCTGCCACGGTCAGAAATGTCATGCAGGAGCTGGAGCGGTTGGGGCTTTTGGAAAGCCCTCACATTTCAGCAGGCAGGATTCCCACTCTCATGGGTCTGCGACTTTTTGTCGATGAGTTTCTGGAAATCGGCGAAATTGAACCCGAAGACAAAAAGCAATTTTCGAGAATTGGTTCCACAGAGGATGAAAATCTGAATAATTCCCTGGATCGAATTGGTTCGTTACTGTCCAGGTTGACCCAGAGTGCCAGTCTGGTGTTGATGCCGAAAAAGGAATCCACCATCAAGCATGTTCAGTTTCTCAAGCTGACAAATGAAAGTGCTCTGGTTGTGCTGGTCATGGCTGACGGAGCGGTAGAAAATCGGGTCTTCTCTACCCCGATGGGTTTGACTGCTTCAACCCTGACGGAAGCAGCAAACTATGTCAATTCCGTATTGGATGGCAAGAGCATTACCGAAATCAAGGGATTGATCAGCAAGGATATCCTGAAGCAAAAGAGCAAATTGGATGAGTTGACCACTGAATTGGTTGAACGTGGGCTGGCCTTCTGGGACAAGCCTGGTGAACAGCAGGAACGATTGATCGTGAGAGGCAGGTCAAATTTGCTTGAGAATGATGAAGGAACCGTTGATTTTGAGCAGGTCAGGCATTTGTTTGACGATCTGGAAAGAAAAAAGGAAATTTCCAATATACTTGAACTGATCGAGGAGGGGCAGGGCGTCAAGATATTTATTGGATCCGAAAACAAACTATTTTCCCTATCAGGTTCAACTTTGGTTGCCGCTCCCTATATTAATTCCGAAGGTAATATTGTTGGAGCATTAGGCGTAATCGGACCTACTCGGTTGAATTACGGTAGAATCGTACCAATCGTGGATTATACAGCTCAACTTGTTGGTAAACTCATTGCCGAAAAATCATAATTTTGAAGGATTATTTGAGAGCTATGCAGACAGACGAGGATAAAAATCCAGAAGAAAACATCGAACCGGAAGAAGATGCGGTTGTAGAGGATATTCAGGCACAACCAGAGAATGCCACGCTCAACGGTGGCAATCACGATACCGAGGTTCAAGATAAAACACCAGATCATGAAAATGAAAACGGTGAAAAGCCGACTTCCTTTGTCGAAAGCGCCAAGAAAATGATTGATCTCCTGACCAGTGAAAAGAAAAATCTGCGAGAGGAAAACGATCAATTGAAGCGAAATCTGGCCAATGAGCGGGATAAATTCAAACGCCTGGAGAAAATGGTTGAAGAAACCAAAAAGTTCGATGGTATCAGGCTGGCTAGGGAAATTCTGTCGACCCACGAAAACCTCAAGAGGGCTATCAAGGCAGGCGAGGAAAGCAAATCAGACAACCTTGCTGCCTGGGTTGAGGGAATAAAGGTTGTGCAAAAGGAATTGAATTCCTCCTTGAGCAGAAACAATATCGAGGAGATCATCCCGGAAGTCGGGGATACTTTTGATCATAACAGTCACAATGCACTTTATTATGCACCTGTACCAGGATTTGAGGATGGACAAATCACTGAAGTGCAGCAAACTGGTTTCAAGTACCATAATCGCCTGCTGCGTCCAGCTCAGGTTGGAGTCGCCGAAAACTACCCTATGGAAGAAGAACAGGAACAGGAATAAGATTTTCAGAGGTATTTGATTCTTTGAGGCTCTCTTCTGGCTTCGGCAATTGGTTTGCAAAGAACAGGTATACAGCCTCAGCTGTCTGTTAGGTCGTGATAACGATATTCATCTATGAATAACCCGCTCTATTATGAACTGTTCGGTGTTCATGTGGGAAAAAAGACACCTTTTCTCATACGACCTGATGGAACAATCATCACCTATGAAAAATTCCTCCAAGTAGGAACCCAATTTGCTCATACCTTGACAGACTTGGGTGTTTCTTCCGGAGATCGGCTGCTGGTTCATGTTGAGAAATCTCCAGAAGTGTTGGCACTATATGCTGCCTGCATTCAAACAGGAATTGTTTTCGTACCCCTTAACCCGGCATACACCATTGACGAACTCTCCTATTTCATTGTGGATAGCCAACCTTCATTGGTGGTTTGTGATGCAAGAAACCTACACTTGATATCACCACTTGCAGTCGCAAGGGGTTTCAAGCTTGAAACCTTGAATGAGGACGGTAGGGGTTCACTTGCTGAGAAGGGACATAACAAGCCTCATGACTTCCCCACGGTCAGTCGTGCCAAGGACGATCTTGCCACAATCCTGTATACTTCAGGAACAACAGGTCGACCCAAAGGTGCAATGCTCACCCAAGAAAACCTTCTATCTAACGGACGGGTCCTCAGAGATTTATGGCAATTCGATACCAGCGATGCGCTTCTGCATGCCTTGCCTATCTTCCATTCACATGGTTTATTCGTTGCCACCAATGTATCCCTGCTTGCGGGGGGATCAATGATCTTACTTCCCGGGTTTGATACCAGTGAAATAATCAGGTTAATCCCTCAATCCACGGTTATGATGGGTGTCCCGACCTTTTATACTCGGCTATTGAATTCACCCGGGTTTACAAGAGACCTCACCAAGGAAATGAGGCTGTTCGTTTCAGGGAGTGCGCCATTGCTGGCCGAAACACATGTCCAGTTCGAGAGGCGAACCGGACATCGCATTCTGGAACGGTATGGCTTGACTGAAACCAGCATGAATACATCGAATCCTTATGAAGGCGAACGACGACCAGGTACTGTTGGTTTCCCTCTGCCGGGGATCGAGGTTAAAATTACCGATCCTACATCTGGTAAACCCATCCCTGCAGGGGAGATTGGACAGATTGAGGTTCGTGGCCCAAACGTTTGCAAGGGGTATTGGCAAAAACCAACTAAAACAACTGCAGAGTTTCGTCCTGACGGTTTCTTCATCACCGGTGATCTCGGCAAGTTTGACAGTCAGGGATACATCCATATTGAAGGTCGTAACAAGGATCTCATCATTTCCGGTGGATTCAATATCTACCCCAAGGAGATCGAGCTTCTGCTTGATGGCCAACCAAGTGTTCTTGAAAGTACCGTGATTGGAGTTCCCCATGATGATTTCGGTGAAGCTGTAGTGGGATTGATCGTTCCATCCAATGAAGTCAATCCGGACGTTGATCAAATTCGTTCTGTTATGTCAACTTCACTGGCTCGTTACAAACTTCCCAAGAAAATCCTGATTGTTGATGAACTACCCCGCAATACAATGGGAAAAGTCCAGAAAAATCTGTTGAGGGATAAATTCAGAAATCTATTTCAAAACAACTGATTTCCCTACTCAAACATGAGATGGTAAGAATCTCAAATATCGTCTTCTGAACCATTCATGAATTAAGGAATCTTGATGTAAGGTATCGGTATAGTTTCAGAGCCAAGTCCGGTTTCTGTTTTTCCATAAGTGCAAGGGTTGAAGAGGACAATTCCATTACTCGGCAGGATTTGTCTGCAAAAATACTTGAAGAAGGAATACCATAACCCTGCAATGTTGTAATTACATCACCTGGAACAAGCTGGGATAACCTCTTCCTAGCCCTATCTTGAACGGAAGCCTCTCCTGCAAATAACAGTTTTATTTCTTCCTTGGAAGAACTTTCTGAGATTATTTCTCCTTCCTGATAATCCCTTGCTGTAAGCCATCCCTCCAATTCATCAATCAGGCGTTCAAATTCAATTTGTCGGTCAAGATGTCTTTCCAAATCGGATGAAGCTCTTTCTAGCAAGTTAGATTTTTTACCTTGTATGCCTTCGGTTGTCTTTTTCCAGTTGGATATTAATAAATCCTCGCAGTATTCGAGGGCCTGATCCAGATTTTCCTTGAATTTCAGGTTTGAAAATTCCTTGGAAGTAAGATTCCTTTCTAGATTGTAATTCAATCTTGCAGGAGTGGCACTTAACACAATGGTTACCCCTTGTCTGCTTGCCAATCGAAAAAACAGAGATAGGGAATTAACCGCCGAATAATCATACCCCGTGATAGCAGAGCAATCGAGCAATAGACAGTCTGGTGTCTGTAAACCTGCTAGGGAATCCTTCAATTGATCAATAAGGGAAGTAATACTGCCAAAAAAGATATATCCACGTAATTGATAGACAACTCCTCGGTCACCAACTTCCTGAAGTATGGCCAAATCAGGTATCGAATAAGACCTTTTGCTTCTTTTATCTCGCAGGTCAAATCGATTTTCAACCAGCTTAATCCTGCTGAGCTTTATCCCGAATAACACAAAAGCTACAATAAGACCGATAATCACGCCTTCAATAAGACCGATAAACAAAATTGCCAGAACAATACC
Source organism: Paracoccaceae bacterium (assembly GCA_011523445.1). Lineage (GTDB taxonomy): Bacteria > Pseudomonadota > Alphaproteobacteria > Rhodobacterales > Rhodobacteraceae > MPNP01. Next base: position 12,109 of record WTGT01000308.1, on the reverse strand, counting down.
AATGACAATTCCCAATTCTGACCATGGCAATCCTTTGCGAATATCCTGAAGTCCCTGCTCCAAAAGACCCAATCCGGCAAAAAGGAGGATCCCGCCAATAAGCGCGGTTGGAAAATACGCCAACAGGCTACCACCATAAAGTATTGCAATTCCCACGACGGCTGCAGCAATTAAGCCGGTCAATCGAGTGGTTGCACCAAGTATTTTACTTCGTAATGTTGGGGGAATATATATTGTTGAACATGTTCCACCTGATAGGCCGGAAACAACGGTGGAAATCCCGGTAGCACTGAACTCCTTGTCCCAATCCAGCTCCCGATTCACAGCAAGTTCCAGACCCGAAAAATTCAATATTATATATATGAAGGCGATCATCATAAGTGTCAGAATGTTGGGAATTTGGCTGAATATAATTGACCAGTCTATCCTGAGAAAATCCTCCGGAGTAAATGGTGGCCACAACCTACCCTGTACCGTACTTTCTAGCAGAAAACCGCTATCCCCCGCTTCCACGATGGAGATACCCAATAAATAAAGGATTAGATTGTAACCACCAATAAGTAGCAGGACGCTTGATGTCAGGATGTGTGGATTTCGCCATTTCCTGATTGCAAGATATAATCCCGTTCCATACACCAATCCCGGGAACCATATCCAGAACCCGGTGCCCATCAGGGCAATCTCACTAATTCTGGTCAAATCCACTCCCATCAAGGAAACGGCAGCTATACACACCGTTGCACCAAGACCTGATACAAAACCTGAAGCTACTGGGTAAGGGATAAAACGAATATAAGCAGCCAGACGGTAACGCCCGATCAACAAGCAACAAACACCAATGATAACAGCAGTTAAGGCCAGTACAGCATATACCGTCACAAACAATGCTTCATCACTTGTGCTTACCGAGTTGGCGATGGTAACCATGAAAATTACCAGGACTGGAGATAAACCAACAATTACACCGCGAAAGCCACTGATTAAGGCCATCAACAGTACTGCGACAAAATTCCCAAACAGAATAAGCCCGACACCCTGAGACGAATATTGGGCCAACTCACCAGAAAAAATCAGTGTACCGAATGCAGTTTGTGCAATAATCAGGGTTATTGCCGAAACAATACCATTCGAAACAGCCGGTAAGGCTTTCTTGCCTCTGGCATCAATATATATCTCCTGACAAAGGGACTTAATAGAGGTAATCATGTCTCGAACAGTCAATGGCAATCAGTTGGGATAAAGGATTAAGGAACTAAGAGAAAATTTCAAATTTATAATTCACCTTCTGATTTGACTTGTGTATCCTTGAGTTCATATAGGAGGGAAAGGGCCTCAAGGGGTGTCAGTTCATCGGGGTTGACATTCATGATTTTCTTCTCAACTGGTGAAGGTTCGACTTCAATGGATTGTTGGTCAAACATGGAGGAAGCCGCGAAAAGGGGGAGTTCCTGATACATGGAGAGAATGTTGTCTTTTCCCTTGCCCCGGGGTTGTTCCAGTTTTTTCAGGATGGCATCTGCCCGTCTTACCACAGCCCTGGGCAACCCGGCCAATTTGGCGACCTGGACACCGTATGATCGGTCCGCAAACCCTTCAACGACCTCGTGGAGAAAAACCACATCCCCCTGCCATTCCTTTACCTTGATCGTTAAATTGAACAAATTCGGCAAACGGTTCGAGAGTTCGGTCAACTCATGGAAATGAGTGGCAAAGAGAGTTCTGCACTTGATTTTGTCATGAATGTACTCCAGGGTTGCCCAAGCTATGGATAACCCATCAAATGTTGCAGTACCTCTCCCGATTTCATCCAGTATTACCAATGTTCTATGGTCTGCCTGATTTAAAATTGCGGCTGTTTCCACCATTTCAACCATGAAGGTTGAACGTCCCTTGGCCAGATCGTCGGCAGCTCCAACACGGGAAAACAGTTGCGAAATTATACCTATTCTGGCTTTCTTGGCAGGTACGTATGACCCAATTTGGGCCAAAAGGGCCAACAAGGCATTTTGACGAAGAAAGGTAGACTTGCCTGCCATATTCGGTCCGGTCAACAATATGATTCTTCCTTCGTCGCTGATATTGCAATCATTTGTTACAAAGGGTGTCTGGTTGTTTTTGCGGAGTGATTCCTCAACAACCGGATGCCTGCCCGCCACGATCTCAAGGTCACAACTTTCATCCAGAACCGGTTTGCACCAATTATTGGTATGGGCAATTTCCGCAAGGGTTGCAATGACATCCATTTCCGAGAGGGTTTGGGCAATAAAGAAAATATCATTCGCCTGGGCCAATATTGCTTCCCGAAATTGCTCAAAGAGCCTTAATTCTATCTCGACCGTTTTTTGTTGGGCATTGACAATCCGTGATTCCAAGTCGGAAAGCTCCTTGCTTGTGAAGCGGCAGGCCGTCGAAGTCGATTGACGGTGAATGAAGGTATCCGACAAGGGTTGTGATACCATTTTGGAATAAAATGAAGATGGAGTTTCAACATAATATCCCAGCAGTTTATTGAAACGAACCTTGAGTCTGGGAATGTCTGCCAATTGGGCATACTTTTTTTCCAATTCGGCAATCACAACCCTAGTTTCATCACGAAGTTTTCTGGTTTCATCCAACTCCTCGTCAAAACCCTTGGCTATAAAATCTCCATCTCTCGTGGCAAGGGGAACACTTGCCATCAGGGCTTGTGACAGATCCTGTACCAGCCCTTCCAGATTGGCAAGCAACGCCAGCGAAGCTTTCAATTGCTCGGAAACCCCGTCAATTACACGCACTTCCTGATTGATGAGGAAGGCCTGTTTTATACCTGTCTTGATGGCATTGAGGTCTCTTGGACCTCCCCTTTCCAATGCCAACCTCGACAAGGAACGCTGGAGGTCTGGAACCATTTTTAGTTTGTCTCGAATTTCCCTACGGGAATCAGATTGAGAATAAAAGGTTTCAACATCGTTTTGCCTTTTGGCGATAAGACCGATATTAGTAGATGGATTTGCCAGCCATCTCTCAAGCATTCTTGCCCCACTTGCCGTTCTTGTTTTGTCCAGTACCGACAACAATGTGTTGTTTTTGCCTCCGGAAAGGTTTCTAGTGATTTCAAGGTTTTTTCTGGTTGCAGCATCAATCTGAAGTGTATCCTCCGATTTTTCCCTACTCGGGAATTGCAACTTGGGAATTTTACCTTGCTGCGTAATTTCCAGATAGGCAACAATTGCCCCCAGACACGCCAGTTCCGACCTATTGAACTGGCCAAATGAATCTAAGGTTGCAACCTCATACATTTCTGACAAATTTCGTTTTGCCATCCTGCTATCGAAGTGGACATCGGACAAGGGAGTCAATGAATCGGCGGTTTCCCTGACGATACCCAATATCTGTGCGGAATAAGTCTCGGGATAAATCACTTCCTTGGGGGAAATTCTGGACAGTTGTGAAGCAAGATTGACCAACGGAAAACTCGTAACATGAAAACTGCCCGATGAAATATCTGCCCAAGCCAGAGCTACGGATTTGCGAATTTGGTGAATTGCAGCGATGTAATTGTTTTGATTGGCAGTGAGAAGGGAATCTTCCGTAAGGGTTCCTGGCGTGATGACCCTTATGACCTCCCTCTTAACAATTGCCTTGTTTCCTCTCTTTTTTGCTTCTGAAGGATCTTCGGTTTGTTCACAAACTGCAACCCTGAAACCCTTGCGAATCAACAATTGAAGATATTGATCAGCAGCATGAACTGGAACACCACACATGGGTATGTCCATATTGTTGGTCTTACCCCTCTTTGTAAGGGCAATGTCCAGTGCTTCGGAAGCCTCTACCGCATCATCAAAAAACATCTCATAGAAATCACCCATTCGGTAGAACAGGAGTGAGTCCTGATGTTGGCTCTTGATCTCCATGTATTGAGCCATCATTGGAGTAAGATTATGATTGTTTTGATTCATTCTTTTACATGAACTCAGATTTTCTTTGGGAAACCTTACTGATGGGAATCAGCAATAAGGGAAATTATTTCAAACATTATACTTGTCGCCACCATGGCGGTAATTTTGTTAGGATTATCCGCCGTTGGCATCAGACAGACCACATCTCCGCCAATTATGTTCAACCCACGGACTGATCTGAGGATACCGATGGCCTGTTTTAAGTTGAACCCGGGCTCTCCCGGTTCCAGATTTGCGACCCCGGGAGCGATTGATACGTCTAGGCTATCTAAATCAAACGTAATGTATACAGGTTTATCACCTATCCGTTTTCTGATTATCTCGTTGACCGAGTCCTCTCCTAGCAAATCATATTGCTTTTTGGTGATTAACTCATAACCCAGTTGAAGGCTTGGCTCATACCAATCCAGTGCCCTTGGATTGCCTCTTATACCAATTTGAGTTGAACTGTGGGCATCGACATACCCTTCCGTTACAAGTTGGGCACCCCAATGGGCAGCGGATTTTCTGGCCCCCAGAAAATGCTCGAGATGGAGAAACGTATCGGTGTGGGCATCAATGTGAAGCAGAGCAATAGTCTCACCACCGGATAAATTGGAACCCTTCCCTCCCAAGGCCCTAACAGTTCCTCCGGTAATCGAGTGGTCTCCACCAATGGAAACTGGCTTGGCTCCGGCCTTGTCTACTATCCTGAAGAATTCAGTTATATGGTCGATTGAAGCCTCATTGTTGTTCCCTTCAAGCAAAGGAACATCACCGATATCAGCAATTCTGCATTTTTCCCAGGGATCAAGCTGAAAGTCAAGATGAACCCTGCGTCCAAGGCCTGATACATCCCTAACTGCTCTTGGTCCCATATGCTGATCCCGAAGTGTTGTTCCATTGCCGGTCGAGTGTGGAATACCAACAAGTACTATATCACAGTTTTCAGGAGTATCCTGGTAATCACATTTGAACAGGGTAGGTATACCTGCCCAGTACAAACCCCGAACAAACTTTTTTTGTACTTCTTTCTGATTCTGTGTGTTCGAATTCATAATTACTCCAATCAACTCCAAATACCATCAACACCAGGAATCAATTATCCGTAAAACGAAACAATTATAGGTTTTGCCCCACTAAAAATGTTTTCGGAAAATTGATGCTAAATTTACACCACGAACTGGGTTTAGTAGTTAAATATTAATTTTGCCTAAACCCTTCAGAACCAAATTTTGCTACAGTTTATATTATGCGGATTTTAATACCCCCTCAATCATCTCCTTTGCCATGGCAGGTGAATTGCATAGCTCTGTAAGTGCTCTAAATACTCTCTGATAAGTTGCAACTTCTCCACTACTTATGTTTTCAAGATGGGGACGGCCTCTTTTTGGTTTGAACCCATTCAGCTTTTTCTTAAGTTCAATAAGTTTAGTTTTTTCTTGATGACAATTTAGGTTATCTTCGCTTAAATCGTGTTCAAGTTCTTTAACCCTCAGAAGTGCTTCAGCTATGAGAGCTTTCGAATCTACAGCTTTCAGATATCCTGACCCTGCAAGACTATATGCGCTATCCATGTGTTCCAATACCGTTATTACCTTCCTAGACTGAACCCGATTTGATGAAGCTGTTCTACATCTTTTCACAACTCCATTAATGATAGATTGGATGTGATTTTCTATATGTCTTAGGTGTGGGCTGGGGTCGAAATAATCCCTGCGGCCATTTGGATTAATTCGTTCATCAATGATATGCAATTCACCAACGCACCATCTGTTGAAACGCTCTTCCTTAAAAAATGGATCAAGTACATCTTCATCACCAATTTGAATATTTCCTGATCTTAGTCGGATTCCTCGTACTCCGAGACTTTTAGGAACAGCACCTAGATAAGAAGTATGTGCGATCCATCCTACCGCAGCGTAATTTTCACCGTCGATAGCTGGAATTTTCAATTGTTGTATTTCCTTATATGTATCCTTTCGATGTTGAGAAAATATAAGTTCAGATTCATGCATGCGTCGGATTGGCTCTTCATCATCCAGAATCACTTCCAGTGTTAGCATTTTTTTTTCGTTTGAAACAATCGCCTCTACTTCCTTTGAAAATGGATAAGATTCTGACATGGGTACTGGCCCAATCTCTCCGATATATCTCCGAACCGCCTCACGGTTAAGTATTTTGTCAGCTGCATATCGGGATACATCTTCAATTATTACTTCGAAAAAATTATCGGGCCAATCACAACCCTCTATTTTCGAAATCTTTACGCAATTATTGATGATCTGTTCAGGACTCATATATGAATCTGTATTGGCACGAAGAGATTTTCCATCCCAGGAGATTTCTGTTACAGGCTGTGATTTATTACTCCTAGTCCTGAATTTGATTCTGTCAGCGAAAGCTAGCCCTGAAAGTCGTCCAATCCCTCTAAATCCACGATCTACCCCCTGTTTTTTTGAGCTCCTTGCGATTGGTATCAGATTCCTTTTTGCTAGAGAAGGTGAGAGCCCAGGACCATTGTCCCTGATTTTTACAATTCTCTTACCTGAACTAATTGAGATATCAACTCTCCCTTGATCTGGCCATCTTGATCGCTCAATGGCATCTGCAGAATTCTGAATATATTCACGATATACTGCAAGTGGAGTATGATACATACCGGTTGTAACAAGATTCAGAATATCTGCCCCCACTAGAGACTCTGGTTCAGTCTTTTTTTTCATTGCAGCTCCTTGGTATAGTCTTAAACGCTGACAAGTTGGTCACCTTTTTCTTGTTGTGTTGCATCAACATCGTACAGGCCAGCATCTTCCACATGTTCATCCTCGTTAGGCATTACCATGTCTGGGTTAATGTGCGAAAATTCAGGTAGAGTATTCGTCTCCTTTGAATCTAAGCGATGCCTTGTGTCAAGTGTATGAAACCTTAAGACATTGCGTATGGTTTTGTCTATGGTTCCGTCACCTATCAACTCTGCAAAGTGGTTCCTGGGAATCCTAGGAATTGCGATATCCGGCCCTGCTAAGTGACTAATCATTTCCTTTTCTTGGCTTTCAGACAATTTATTCCGATACTCAAAATATTCTTCTAGAACTGGTCTGCCATCCCCAAATTCGTAATGGTCCCGATGGAAAATAAATGCATGGGGCATGCTGAGAAGATTTTCAAATTCATATTTGTTTTCCCCGTATGCCCTCATGAAGAATGATGGGTTGCCGCTTACCACACCATGGGTTGCCTGAAGCATGATCTGAAACGATCTTAAATAATAGCGATTCCAGAACTTTCCTATATGGGTTCTTTCCTTCAAGGTCACAGGTTGATACCGCATCGGAAACGACCAGATTCTGATACTCAATTCCTCGTTAAGGGAGATATTTAGACGCATCCGTTCGTACAGGTCACTTGGGGAGTCCATAAAATTGTAAAGCATATAATTAGACAATGACGTAATATCGTTGTCTGCTGCCATTCTGATTGCCACTTCATAGACCTTCCGTACACCTATATGATCAAATGCAATACGCAGGGGACTTATACAAATTGTAGACATTTCCCTAAGATACATTGGTGATTTGGCAAGGATGCGTGCGTCTACTCCTTGGTTGAAATCAACTCTTCTTTTTTCTTTTCTACCATTAGAACGGGATATTTTAGCTCCTGATTCGAATCCCAAGTCCCTAAGTTCTGCAATTACATCCTTGTATCTGGCAGAGGCAGTGATATTGTTGTCCATCAGTACCATGTCCTTCTTGACACCATGCACGGAATCAACACCTTTGACGAGGTCGGTCAAGGGTGGCATTTCCCTCTGTGGACCTTCAAGCTTGGGAACTCCACAAAATGCACATTTTCGGACACACCCTCTTGATGCGTATCCGAAATAAGCATCTCGTACGGGGTAAGTGTAATTGATGTCTGATAGAATATCGTAATCAGGTATGCATTCTTCAATTGGACGTCCATTCAGGTCATCTGATCCGAATTCGTAATCTTCTTTTGAAAGTTTCAAAGCTATTGCTGGAGGACCCAATAGGAGACCCTTGATAAAACGAACTCCAGCCCAACGAGGTTCATTCTGGTACTCATCGTGCATTAGAGAAGCTGCGATTCCACCAACGAAAACCCGCTCCTGTTGCATCCCTGCAATCTGTATTGCTAAATCTATTGCCTCTGCAGTCCGCTTCCATTCAAAACTGAAAAGCGTTGTGACATAGACCCTGTCCCATGCGGATTCGACGAGTGATGAAATTCCTATGTTACAGTCGAATCCTACTTTATAAAATTTTACATAATCACCACGAGCTTTATGGTATGAAGCTAGCTTCATTAGACCCAGAGGAGGATATTTATTACTATATCCAGGTTCAATCAGTAGTACTTTTTTCTTTTTCATAGTAAAATATATTGGTCAAGAAAACGGGGTAGTAATTTGAAGACACTTTTCAACCATTTCAGAGACCCTTTTTAGCCTGTTACTGATTTTACTAATTTCATATTTCATTGCTTTTGCTTCAGACCTTTCCAGTGAAATGATGTCATCCTTTTCAATATCATCAAGGTCTTGACGAATTTTTTTAAGTTTGCGTTCGGCTCCGCTAATCTTGGCACGATCAAACGCCTCATTTAACAAGACATCTCCATTTTGAAATTTTTTAAGAATTCTTGGTTTTTTTATAATTGTTGGCAATTTATCACGTAATTCTTGAGCAGTGAATTCTTCAGTCTTAATCCTTGTTAGAATTTCCTTTTTTAGAGCTCCATTTTCATTGATTTTAGTAGATATCGTCCTATTACGGACCAGAACATCGTAATAACTATATCTCGAATGATTGAATTCATTATTTTGAGTCATGAGTTCTATAATAGAAACATTTTTATTTATTTCTTGTTTTGAAAAACCTGCTATCTTTGATAAAGTTTCAGACTTCTTACCCTGCTCAACTACCCAACGATAACAATATAATGCCTTGGCGTATGGTGACCATTCGGTTTTACCATGGAGATGTATTTGACCTAGAATTCGGGTCTGTTGATCATCGGTGAGTTTTGTAACGACCTGGCAGCGAATTTCTTTCCATGCATCGTTATCAGGTTCATCATAATTAAGCTTTCGATAGACTGCTAGGCGAGAATTTCCTTCAATTACTTCCTGAGTGTCCCACCGAACAATTATGGGTTCTTGTAGACCACGGTCTCTTTTAATCTCAGGTATTAGTTTTTTAACGCTTGGCTCATTGAGTAGACAATCGTAAATTCGAATCTGTTTCTCATCCGGTGTAAGTTGGTCGAAATCCTCCATTTCCCGAATAACTGCATATACGCGCGGATTATCAGGTAGAAATTTAAGTTTTTCGATTGGTAATTGCTCTTGAGTTGTGGATATATCCTCCCCCAATATAGCTATGGTGTTTACATTATTGGTCATATCGGTTTACCCTTGTTATTCAGGAAATTTATTGTTCGTTAGACCCTTGCGGAAATAAAACGCTTTGAAGAACCTCAGAAACATCTGTACGGAAGGTGTCCCTGAAAGTTGAAGCATCAATATCCCCTTGAGCGAGTTGTGCTGCTCTGTATTTAGCTGTTAGCAAAACATCTACCCACTCGTCGATAGTGTCATTTGCAATCAAGTTGTGTATAAAACAATCCTTCGTTTGGGATATTCGGTGTATACGGTCCTGAGCTTGGAGATAGTCATCAAGGCTGAAGCTACGGTCAAAAAATATTGCATGATTTGCTACTGTTAGTGTTAGGCCCTCTTTTGCTGCACCAGGTGTAGCTATAAGCACAAGATTCGACGCATTGATAAACTTTCTTACTGACTCATTTCTATGTTGCATAGGAAGGCTCCCATGAATGATCACAGGGTCGAATTCCTTTAGTTTTTTGGAAAGCCACTCAACGTTTTCTATAAATCCTGTCCAAACGATTACTTTCGATACACTAGTGAACTCACGGCACATGTCAATTAGTACTGGTAATTTAGCTGGCTCAAGTGAATAATTACCGTCAATGAGACCTGGATTCGATGCACATTGAACCAACCGCAAGAGTCTTTTTAGAATGCTATCTACTTTGTCTGTTTCGATAATACCCTCTATTTTATATTCATAGGCTAACTCGTCCCGATATGTTTCATACCTGTCCATCTGCCAACTAGGTAACTTAACATAGCGATTAAAAATAGTTTTATTAGGTAAGTGAATTCCAGCAGTATCTTTGGTTTCACGAACAGTAAACGGTGTAATTCTTTTGTGTATTGTAGTTAAACGTCTCATGTAATCATTTGATTTACCAGTGTTTTTTGGTAAATCCATTTCTTGCCTGAACGTATCAAAGTTTCCCCCAAGAGATTCCCCATTATCAAGAAACTTAATCTGGGCCCAGATATCATATGGCCGATTCGCAGCTGGGGTACCTGTCATAATTATTCGTCGATCGAAAAACGATGCAATCTCGTGAAATGTCTTAGTCAGGTTAGCATCCGGATTTTTAATCTTTTGGCTTTCATCCAAAATACAACCAACACGACAGGTCTGTAAAAATAATTTAATTAGTTTTACATTTGCCGCTATCGTTTCATAATTGGTAATGTATATAAGTACTGGTGAATTCAGGGATGTACTGTTTTGCGCTCTATTTCCTGATAAAATATGAGGAGTAATATGTGAGTGTCCTTTTACTTCATTTCTCCAATTTTCAACTAGCGACTTCTTTGTGACAATGAACACAGTGTCCACGATATCATTCTCAAGCCATAATAGAGAAAGGTCTATCGCAATTTTTGTTTTTCCAAGCCCTTGTTCATGAAAGATTGCAGCATAGGTAAGATCTTTGACTAACCGAATGGCATCAACTTGATAAGCATATGCTTGATGCTTTGTTGAAAGAGCAGGTCGCCGTCTTAGGATAAACGCCATATTGTTTCTCCAGATGACCCTAGGCTCCAAAAGTCCAGCCCATCAAACAGTTTGATATGTATATTTTCCGTAACTCTTTGCCTGTAATTCAGATTTAGTAATGTTCTTGAGTAATCACTAATATTCCCCTCAACAGCCAAAATGAATGTACCATCAGCAGATTTCATTGACTCAAGATATCCTATAAACGCATTTATCTGACATAAAGTATGATGACGTTTCACATCACCACCTATCTTTGCCTCGGCAATAATGAGGTGAATTCTTGGGTCAGTACATCTTCCAACTATGTCTGGACGATAGCCACCAATTATTGTGGGTACGGGATCACCTGGTTTTTCACTAATATCTATCGTAACATGTATTCCCGAATAGAGACGTTTAATTGCATTCGAGGTTTCAACCACCAATTTTCGGTGGGCTGCACTTTCAGACATCCTGCAGTAGATCAAGAAGGTTCTCAGTCAAATCATTTAACAGTTCTATATCCTGTTCAGCAGATTCATAATTCCTATCTCTCAATGCAACAAAATCCTCTCTTGGTAAAGTCTTAACCTTTTCAAGCAAAGCTTGAGCCAATAAAGACATACTGGCTTTTGCTACTGTAGTTTTTTCTACTGGTGTCTTTGTATCTTTCTTTCGATTTTCTTCAACAATCGAGATGGCATCTTCAATTGACCGGATACCACCATTTATAAATGTGTATTTTGCTTCTTCATCAGCCAATACCGAAGGTAATTTTCTGACATCAGCGAGTTTATAAATTTGACCATTGCGAATCCATTTTCCAAAGTCGTATAAATCAAGGTCTGCCTTAAATATTGCATCCTTTATATTTTTTTTCTGCAACTCAACAAAGCCGCTAAATCTATCAACTTGGAAGGCATCGTCGCTGCTTACATCTCTATAATACTTGTTCATATCATGAAATGCGTCGATTTGCTGTTCTATTATTTTCCTGTTGCCACCACAAATTGCGATAAGCTCGTTATAGTCTAAGAATTGAACGTTTCTAAGGTGGTGCAGGTAACGGGCCTTTTCGTAAGCTGGCCATTCGCGTGCACCAACCAAGTGGGCAGTAACTCTAATAGTTTCTATTTCACGCTGCTCAGGATTCTCAAGAACAAGACAGTTTATCGTATTCCAGTCTCCTGGTGCCTTTTCATCAATAAGGTCATTATATACTGTTAATCGTGTATTCCCATCAATACAAACAAATCGGTCCCCTTTTGGGAAAACAATGATCGGTACAGATATCCCCTTAGC
>WTGT01000316.1 GCA_011523445.1 Paracoccaceae bacterium | reverse complement strand
CGACATCTGACATTACCTCGCCAATCCCCACCGAAAATTGCCCCAGGGAATTGATGGTATCATCCATGGCAAATTCCGTTGACCACCTTACGTTTTCAAGGGCCTTTGACGACAGACTTGTCCTGCCTGTATATCCAATCAACCAGAAGCCTCCATCCGGTGAGGGCCCCAAATAGGCATCATACTTCTGCATAGCCCTTACTGCGGTAGCAATTTGAGTAGCCTTGATACCAGGTATATCAGAACCGATGATTATTGTTGAACCAGGCAACATTTGCTGAAATACACATTTCATTCGGCTGCCCAAATGACCTGATCCCTGGGCTATTCTGGGAATTTGAATAGGCCATGCCCTGCTAGACATGCCTGCGTTATCTGGTGAGACTGCCAAATAGGTGTCCCAGCGGGGATCCCTGGCCAGGCGATTGATCGTTTTTCGGCATTCATTCCGGTACCACTTTGTTGCATTAATGGTTCCAAGCTCCTTTGCGAGACGGGTTTTAACGGTCCCCGGAACCGGTTCCTTGACTAAAATGACCAGACGGGTTCGGTCGGTCCTAACCGAAGTAATCCTTGAGGCATTGAACATAAATAGATTTCAGATCCCTGATTTGCTGGATTTCCACATGTTCATCCACCTGATGTATGGTTTTACCTACCAAACCAACTTCAACAACGGGACAATGATGTATAATGAATCTGGCATCCGAGGTTCCGCCAGAAGTGGAAAGTTCCGGTTGTACACCAATGGTTTTGTATACTGCATTGGCAACCAGATCAGTAAAATCCCCTTTTGGAGTTATAAAACTTTCCGCTGATGAAAGCAGTTCCATTTTTCCTTCACATTTATGATCTGAAGCAACACTATTTACTGTGTCCCGGATCCATTTCAAAAGGCTTTTTGATGAATGTTGATCGCTGAAGCGGATGTTCAATAATGCCGTACACCTTCCAGGAACAATATTGGAAGTTTCGTTTCCTGTCTCAATGGAAGATAAGGCCAGATTTGATGGTTGAAAGTTGTCAGTACCTTCGTCCAGTTTCGTGGATGTAAGCTGATAGCCCAGATGAACCATGGCCTCTACCGGATTTATGTATCGTTCGGGATAAGCCGAATGTCCCTGAACTCCCAGCATGGTAATTTTGACCGAAAGGGATCCCCTTCTACCGATCTTGATGGCTTCTCCCATAATCTCTGGACAGGTTGGTTCTCCTACAATACAGACATCCATTTTCTGGTTTTGGGCTTCCATCCAGTCGAATATGGCGATGGTACCATCCACTGCCCGGGCCTCTTCATCTCCAGTGATAGTAATTATCAGGGAACCCTTCGGGGGTGATTCATGGACAAAAGACACCGCAGCAGCTACAAAGGCAGCGACCCCGGATTTCATGTCCGCTGCCCCTCTTCCCCATAGTTTTTCCTGTTTTATTTCACCACCAAAGGGATCTACCGACCAAGCATCAAGATCACCAACTGGAACCGTATCGGTATGTCCATTAAATCCAAAAACGGGGCCCTCAGTCCCCCACCGTGCGAACAGATTTGGGATACCATTGCGATCAACCCTTGTACAACTGAAATTAGCTTGTGCAAGTATATCGGATAAAAGCTGAAGGGCACCTCCTTCAAGGGGCGTTACCGATTTACATTGTACCAGCTGTTGCGTGAGCTTTACCGGATCAACCAGATTGTAGGACATGCGACCTCAGCAAGGGAATAGCGTGGAATTAATCACGCAAAAGTTCATTGATTGATGTTTTGCTGCGAGTTTTTGCATCCACGTTCTTGACGATCACAGCACAATACAGGTTGACATTGTTGGTACTAGGCAAGGATCCTGAAACAACAACCGAGTATGGTGGAATTTCACCGTAGGATACCTTGCCTGTAGTTCGATCAAAGATCTTGGTGGATTGGCCAATATATACCCCCATTCCCACTACGGAACCTTCCCTTACGATAACACCTTCTACGATTTCGGACCTGGCTCCGATAAAGCAATTATCCTCGATGATTGTTGGACCTGCCTGCATGGGTTCCAATACACCACCGATACCTGCGCCTCCTGAAAGATGAACATTTTTACCAATTTGTGCACAAGATCCAACTGTTGCCCAAGTGTCAACCATGGTACCCTCATCAACATAGGCGCCAAGATTTACAAATGAGGGCATCAGAACGACACCGGGAGCAATATAGGCGGACTTTCGAACAATACAGTTCGGTACGGCACGGAAACCTGCTTTCTGCCAATCATCCGATCCCCAACCCTTGAACTTGGAATCGACCTTGTCCCACCAGGTTGAATTCTGTGGACCACCTTCTTGCGGTTCCATATCCTGAAGACGAAATCCGAGCAATACTGCCTTTTTTGCCCATTGGTTTACAACCCATGTTCCATCGACTTTCCGTTCAGCTACACGGATTTTACCCTTATCCAGTCCTTCAAGGGTTTGGGTAATGGCATTTCTGGCAGGGCCGATGGTTTCCGGGCTGATGTCTGCCCGGTTTTCCCAAGCCCTTTCTATGGCAATTTCCAGCTCACTTGCTTGCATATTCAATTCCAATCCTTTCAAGTCAAACAATAATATGTGGGGAGATAACGTTGAACAAAAGTAGAGTAATTCTCTAACACTTTAAGATGCATTCAACACGGCTTCACATTCTTCAGGTAAATCAGCCATGACATAATCCCTGACAGTCCTGGGTGGAGGAGCATCGGGGTCTCGCGGTTTTTTCATTAAATCTAGAAAGTAGTCGGATACCCAATAATACAGATTTTCATCACAACCATCCCCGCCCTTGGACAATTCATTTACCGTTGGAGTTTGGGTTACACACTTGGTAGATGATTCTGGGCATACTAATCGTACATGGAAATGATAGTTGTGGCCATAATAGGGTCTTATCTTTTGCAACCACATCCTGTCCTCGCCAGCCTTGTTACACATGTCTATTTTGGCTGCTGCGGCAACAAAAATCCTGTCAACTCTCGAATCCTTTGCAGCAGCCTTCAAAAGTTCCATGTGTGAATCCGTCCAATTGTCGGTTATATTTTTCTGATCGGCCGAGCGAATTGAAATCGAGCTGATTTCCTCCCTTTCCTGCCTGGTTAAATCCAGCCTTCCTGGGGGTAACATCCAAATATCCACGTCAAGGCCGATTTGGTGAGAAGCATGTCCTGATGTCATGGGACCGCCTCGTGGTTGTGTGAGATCACCAACATAAAGGCCATTCCAACCAATTTCCTTTGCCTTTTCGCTCAAATCAATAATAAAATCAATCAAAAACGGGTGTCCCCAGTTTCTGTTGCGACTTAATCTCATGGCCTGCCAAGTGGGTCCAGTTTCAGGTAGTAAAACACCCCCTGCAAGACAGCCCTTAGCATAACTTCCAATTGGTTTGGAAACGCCTTTGGTGCCTTCCAACTTTGCACCAAACAGTTGGTTGGCCTTTTCCTCGGACCATAATGGTGAGGAAAAGGACAGTAAAAGTACCGAAGCCAAAGAGATAAATGATAACAATTTTGGTGACTTCATGTTACTGCTGCCTTCTTATTATATAAACACAATACAATTACACTCTGATTTACAGGATTTTCAACCGTAAATTCTTTTGATTATGGTTATTCAGTAATATACGAATATGGTGATAAGGGGAATGACATGTTAAACTTGAATTTGCCTAACCTTGATTTAAATGATTCTGTGAAGAGAAAAGGTGTTAAATGGTACTTATAATTAATCTGATTTATTTACTGCTCGATATACTTTGGTGGGTTGTCATTGCACATGCCCTGATGAGCTGGTTGATCAGTATGAATGTTTTTGACCCCAACAACCAGTTTATCAGGAATCTATGGGGCTTGCTGGAAAGAATTCTTTATCCGATTTACAGTAAGATCAGGCCCTACCTGCCAAATACCGGGGCAATTGATCTGTCTCCCCTGGTTCTGATTGTTGGTATTATTGTTGTCAGGCAGTTATTGGCAAACCTCTTTCTGATGAGTTGACATTCATCAGCGCAGGCAATCATTTACCATAAATTCTATTCTTCTTTATGGGGATTTTGTGTAAATTGCTTTCCTAATGCTATTTGGCAAAAACTGCTGCATCTCCCCACAGCTCCTTAACTCTGGCATCCCTGCCACAACCTTTGCGGTATCTTTTATAAGCTTGGGCTTTGGTTAACACGCCAAAACGAGTTACGATTCGATCCTTACTTTTATAATATCCCTGATGATAGTCTCCTGCCGGAAAAAATTCTCCAGCTTCCAGGATTTGAGTCACGATTTCCATACCCAATGCTTCCTGTGCCTCTGCCCTTGATGCCAGTGCTATCTTCTCCTGTTCTTCATCCAAAGCAAATACAGCCGTTCTGTAGGAAT
This sequence comes from Paracoccaceae bacterium, assembly GCA_011523445.1. Taxonomy (GTDB): domain Bacteria; phylum Pseudomonadota; class Alphaproteobacteria; order Rhodobacterales; family Rhodobacteraceae; genus MPNP01. The sequence continues at coordinate 3,842 of WTGT01000316.1, read as the reverse complement.
GTCCTCTGTCACAAAACTGCCCGCCATCATCCGTTGGGTCAATGCTTCGCCAGAAAAGGTCTACCAACTGCTGATAAGACACAATGGAGGGATCATAATCAATTTTTACGGCTTCATAATGCCCGGTTCCCCCCGAGGTTACATCCTTGTAGGATGGATTATCCTTATTACCTCCGGTAAATCCCGATATTGTACCCAAGACCCCTTCAACCGAGTCAAAATCTTTTTCCACACACCAAAAACACCCACCTGCAAAAATGGCAGTTTCAACTGATTTGGCTGGCAGTGATGTCGAAAGGCTTAATCCAACCATTAATAAAGAGGATAAGGCCAAATGCTTAAAAAATTTCATGATGACTCCTGGGAAATTTCCGGTCTAAGGTTGAATAGTATGTTAATCGTTCTGTATCACGCTAGGTAATTTGATTTACAACTTTTCTCATCAGATCCAATACAATTTCACAATCAATCAACGAATTGTGAATGTCTGGCTGGTTTGTGGCTCCTTCATACCTTGCTGCATCCGCAAGTTTATGCCATTTCCATGAACCCCACTGATTAGGAACCCTTCTATGGGCTGCATATTCCTTCATTATACAGCGTCCTTTATAAGGCACAAAATAGACTGGGGGCGATTGCATTTCACAGGTTTGTCTAATTAATCTGGTATCAAAGTCCAGATTATAAACCAGCACAAACGTTGCCGTTCTTGTGGTCAGTTCTGTAAACCTATCATGATATTCTACCCAGGGCCGAGCGTTAAATTCCTTAAGTTTAGACTCCGTCAATCCATGGATTTTGGCAGCCTCCCTCGGAATCGGCTTATTTGGTAGGACATATTCATCGAATCTTGTCTGGCCCAAAGTATCAATTGCCGAAACCTGCAAGACTTCAGAATCGGGTTTGAAACCCGTTGTTTCGGTATCCAATATCAATACATCTTCCCTATTCAAAAGGGTGTTCCAATCCTGTACTGAGTTTCTCATAAATATCTCATTCAATAAAAAAAGCGGTCTCTGGGTGCGATTGATAGATTACCAAATTAACAGAAATTTCAAATCAACCAAGGTCTCAGAAATTTATTTGTCTGAAATTTGAGACCACAGGTTATCGGGTCCGAGAAATTTGCTCACATATTCTTCGTGCGATGCCAATTCTTCCTCTGTAATGGAGAATTTAATGGGAATCGATCTCTCAAGGAATTTCCTGGTCTGTTTTGTTACCGTTGAATCAATATCCGCAAAGAGGTCCTTTCCCCCTTCCTGATTCAGTTTGTTATATATTTCAGTCAATATCTGAGCATCAATCAAGGCTCCATGCATGGACCTGATTGACAAGTCTAACCTGTAATGATTTCCGAGAGCATCAAGGTTGTGCTGTGCCTTGCTTGGTAAAACACGACGTGCCAATTCCAGTGTATCCACGACCCGATCAAATGGGATTTTTCCTTTTCCGCAGCGTTGTAACTCCATGTTGATAAATGCTACATCGAACTCTGCGTTGTGAATAACCAAATTCGAATCCCCAATGATCTCCAGAAACTCATCTGCAATTTCGCTGAATTTTGGTTTGTCCTGCAGAAACACATTACTTATGCCATGAACCTTGAGTGCTTCCTCCTCAATGGGCATCTCTGGGTTTATATACCGTTGATACTCCATACCAGTCCTTTGATGATGGATTTGCTCTATCAAGCCTATTTCGATAATTCGATTGTTGGCCAACTCCAAACCAGTGGTCTCAATGTCTAAAATCAATTCTCTCATGGAACTAAACTGTTTTTGTTTTCGCTATTACTTCTTTCACTTGAAGCCGCGTTTGCTTCAATCCAACAGAAATTATTACAAAATCTGCCCTTTGTTGTTTTTCTGCATCTGAAAGCTGCCAACTCTTGATTTTTTGGAACCATTCCCGAGTCATCCCTTTTCTTCCCATTACGCGTTTTTCCTGAAACTCTTCAGGAGCTGAGACTACCACAACATAATCAACTTTATCCTGGAGGCCAGATTCCAAAAGAAGTGGAATTTCAAGAGCTGCCAGATTGTGCTTTTGATTTATACACTGTGCTTTAAACTCCTCCATTTTTTTTCTTACCAAAGGATGGACAATTGCTTCAAGCTTCTTTTTTTGATCATGATGATCTAGGAGTTTTTCCTTGAGTTTTTCTTTATCTATTCCATCCGGTCCCAAGATATCATCACCAAAGGCTTTCCTTAATGGCTCGACCGCTTCACCTCCCGTTCGATACAACTTCTCCACTTCACGATCTGCTGCCCAAACCGGCACTCCTGATTGCTCAAACATTCTGGATACTGTGCTTTTCCCCATACCAATGGAGCCGGTAATTCCCAAAACTTTCATGCTTTTAGTTTTTCGGTTACCAAATTTTTAAGTTCGGGAGTAACCTCCGGTAGTTTTCCGAACCAGAACTGGTATGAATTTGCTGCCTGGTGGAGGAGCATCCCCAATCCTTCTACTGTCCTGCATCCCCTAATCTCAGCCTGTTTCAAAAAATCTGTCTTTAGGGGATTATAAACAATATCATATACTATTGTTCTGTGATTCAGGCTGTCGTAAGGAAATTTCATTTCCGGCTGGCCTATCATGCCCAATGATGTTGTGTTGACTATTATTGACACTTCATTCAAGGCAGTTCCCAAATCGGCGTATTCAATGACTTTTACCCTGTTACCCAGATCATTCTGCAGCAATTTTGCTCTTTCTATCGTTCTGTTTGTCAGGTACACTTTCGGCACACCCTCCCTTAACAGGGTATAGATTATGGCTCTGGATCCTCCCCCGGCACCAAGTACCAAAGCCGGTCCCGTTACTGCCCTCCAAGTGGGCTCTGTTTCCTTCAAATTCTGCAGAAATCCGTATCCATCCGTATTGTTGGCATAAATTTTCCCGTTTTTTCTCAAGCTGAGGGTATTTGCTGCACCTAAAAGTGCAGCATTATCTGCAACAAGGTCGGCACACAGCAATGCTGCTTCCTTATGAGGAATGGTTATATTGACACCACCAAAGCCCATTTTGGGTAGGGTTTTGATTACATCCCTGAAATGGGTTCGAGAAACTTCCAAGGGAATGTATATTCCGTTCTCGCCATATTTTTCTATCCAGTAATTATGGATTGTTGGGGATAGGCTGTGTCCAATTGGTGTCCCTATAACACCTGTCAATATTGGATTTGATTTGCTCTTTCTCATATCTTTCTGAAACAACCCGGTTAATAAGTTTGGGGAAAATGAAGTGGAAAACGTAATGATTCTTCTTTATTTTGAACAATCTATTCGTGTTTGATTTGAGATGGTCTAATTTATCCTTAATCCTAATGTTTTTTCAACTGTTTTTCCACAAAAAACATTCCACTTCAGATTTCTGTTTTTCCCTATTAATAATAGGTAGAATGTTCCTTAGGAAGGGGTTGTGTTCTACTTTCCCTTTTTTGCAATAAACTAATCATAATTTAACTTTATTTATAAAACTAATATTAGATATAAGAATGATGTTATCTAAACTTTGATTTTCTAGTTTAGATCAAGGAGAGACCGTGAAATTCATCCAACTTAGGTATTTCAACGTAGCTGCAGAAGAGAAAAGCCTGACCAGAGCAGCAGAAATTCTTGAAGTATCCCAACCAGCCATAGGAATGCAGATCAAAAGTTTGGAAAAGAGGTTCGGTGTAAACCTGTTTGACCGACATGCCAAAGGAGTATCCCTAACTTCCGAAGGAAAGTATTTTCACGAAAAGGCAAAGGAAATTCTTGTGATGGCTAATCAGCTGGACAGGAAAATGAAAAGCAAGGGAACCCGTAAACGCGGTATTGTTAGAATTGGAA
>WTGT01000230.1 GCA_011523445.1 Paracoccaceae bacterium | reverse complement strand
GGCCCGCCCGGCCTCACCTATAGCAGCAAATCCACGTCTCACTGCGACAGCAGTTGCTGGCAAGGTATCGCCTTCGAGAAGCAACCCTTTTTCAAAAATTCGCTATCCCACCGATTGCGGACCAATCTGAACGGGATTACCCGGCTTGATTTCAGTTCCACCACCCAAGGCTATGGAAAAGACATCTGGCATGCGGAAATTTGTACGTACTCCCCCTACTTCAACCGTCGTGGACGCAGGGCGCGGGAAGCCCTTGATCAGGGCACCAACATCAGTAGAGGTACCGCCCACGTCACAGACGATTGCTTCCATTTCACCCGTCAAATAGGAAGCTCCTCGCATCGAATTGGTAGGTCCCGACGCAAAGGTCAGTACAGGATAGGTCTGTACAAACTCCGTCCCCATAAGGGTACCATCGTTTTGGGTAATGAAATACGGACAACGCAACCCGACCTTTTCCAGCGCATCACTAAATGCCCCAATTGCTTGCGAAGACAATTGGCGCAAGGAAGCATTCATGATGGCAGCATTTTCACGTTCGAGAATACCAAGGCGACCAATCTCGCTGGAAAGTGTAAAATCAGCGTCTGGAAGTACTGTCGCCATGATTTCCATGGCTTGCTTCTCCATGGCATCATTTACCGGACTGAATACAGAACAAAGGGCCACCGAACCTATTCCCTTGCTACCAATTTCCCTTGCAATATCCTTTAGTTCCGTCTCATCAATCTGGGAGATTTCCCGGCCATCGAATTCGTTACCTCCCTTGGCCATCCAATAACTGTTACCCACTGCTTCACGGATATCATCAGGCCAATCCACCATTGGCGGAAGACATTGGGCTGCTGGCAAGCAAAGCCGTACAGCTGCCGTTTTCGACAGATGCCTTCGTTCAACTACCGCATTGGTAAAGTGAGTAGTTCCAATCATGACCGAAGAAATTTCATCCCCGTCTATACCAGTATTATCCAGCGCCATCCTGAGGCTTTCGATGATTCCAGACATGATATCTTCAGTAGTTGCCGTTTTGACTCCGGTCAAAACCTTGCCGTCCCCCATGATTACAGCATCTGTATTGGTTCCGCCTACATCAATGCCAATTCGAAACATAATGACTCCTTCAATCTGTTAACTCTGTTGTAGTTGTAAGCACCGCATCCCTTTCCGCCTTTGAAACCACTGGTTTCAAACGCTCTTCCTCAGCAGTAATTACCGGGATTGAGGAAAGTAGTGCACGGGTATATGGGTGTTGGGGATTTGCGAATATTTCCCTGGTTCGACCCTGTTCACATATTTCGCCACGAAACATGATCGCAACACGATTGCAGAAATTACGCATAAGGCTGAGATCGTGGCTAATAAACACATATGTCAGGTCAAATTCGTCACGTAATCTGTGCAGCAGGTTTATGACCGAATTTTGAATTAGGACATCCAGTGCCGAGGTAGGCTCATCAAGAACCAGTATCTTGGGATGGCATGACAAAGCCCTTGCGATGGCTACCCGTTGTTTTTGCCCTCCGGACAATTCGTGTGGATACATTGACGCATAAGAGCGTGGCAATTCGACCATATCAAGCAATTCCTCGATTCGGGCATGGTAATGTTTGGGTGAAAACCCGGTGAATTTCAAGGGAACTTTCAACTGATCAGCGACCGTACGTCGTGGGTTGAGTGATGAACCGGGATTCTGGTATACGATCTGTACGGTTTTTCGGAACTCGGTGGAACCCTGAAACTCATCCAAATTCTGATTGTCAATGGTCACCTCTCCTGAATTCGGCTTGTGAAGGCCAAGCAAAATCTTGGCCAGTGTCGTTTTTCCTGATCCACTTTCACCTGCTATGCCAAATATGTCTCCCTGGCTGATATCAAGGGAAACTTCCCTTACCGCATGATTAACCTCAGTTTTACGTCGAATAATGCCAATTTTTCGAGAGAATATCTTGTTGACCCCCCGTATTTCAATGGCGTTTTCTTCATGATGGGTATCAGCCACATCCACTACCTTGTCACCATACAAAGGCAAGACGCTATTCATTAGTTCAAGCGTGTAGGGATGTTTGGGCGATGCAAAAATTTCATCTCTGGTTCCCTGCTCGACAATTCGTCCTTTCTGCATGACATAAACACGGTCAGCCATTTCCCGAACCACACCCAAATTATGCGTGATAAGCAGGAGTGTGAGCCCCTCCTCAGAGACCAGGGTATTCAGCAAATTGAGAATTTCTTGTTGGGTTGTAACATCCAGGGCTGTCCCAGGTTCATCGGCGATCAAAAGCCGTGGATTGTTGAGAAGTGACATGCCAATGAGAACACGTTGGCGCATACCTCCCGAAAGCTGCATGGGATAGGAGCCAAGGATGTGTTCCCCATCAGACAATTGTACTTTTTTCAATGTGTCAATGATATGCGATCGACGAGCAGAACGGCTTCGGGACTTATTATTTCGCGTATCTGCATAGCGTACAATATCATCCATCTGCCGATGGATGGTAAGGACAGGATTAAATGATAAAAGCGGGTCCTGGAGGACAATTGAAATACCGGTACCCTTGAGCCGATTGCGCTGTTTTCTGGAAAGTGTCAAAAGCTCTCGACCTTCATATCGTATCGAGCCATTTTCGACCTTCCCGGGTGGCATTGGCAAGGTTCCAATTATGGTTCGCATGGTAACCGTTTTTCCCGAACCTGATTGACCGATCAAGGAAACTCTTTCCCCTGCATCCAAGTGAAAGTTCAGATTGTGCAGTACCTTTGTTCGCTGACCATAAGTAGTGAAACTCAAATCAAGGTTTGATACTTCGAGTATGCGGTTACTCATAACTCGACATCCATCATATCACGCAACCCGTCACCCAACAAATTGAACCCTAGTATGACGTACAGGATGGCAAATCCCGGCATTAATGCCTCCCACCAATACTCCGGCAGGTATTCGGAACCTGTCGAGACCATGGTACCCAGATCCGGCGTGGGGGGCTGTACGCCCAGACCAAGGAATGAGAGGGCGGCACCGAAGAGGATAACGAAACCTGCATCTAGTGAGGTCTTGACAGCAATCGCTGAAATGCAATTCGGCAATAGTTCTCGCAAGAGTATATGGACGTGACTTGCACCTGAAACCTTGGCAGCCTCAACATAATCCTCCGCCATCTGTCCTTTGGCAATGCGATAGATAAGCCGGGTGTGCCAAGTCCACCATAACAGTGTTATTGCTATCATGGCATTTACAAGATTGGGGGACAGCACGGCAGTGACAGCCAGTGCCATGGCAAGTGGAGGTATAGCCAGCATGACGTCGGTAAATCGCATGATTACCCATTCAGTCCAGCCACCTGCATAAGCAGCTGTCAGACCCAAAAGTACACCGAAGGGAACGGCTATGCCAAGTACACCCACAACTAGGCCAAGTGAAACCCTGTAGCCAAAAAGAACACGGCTGAATATATCGCGGCCGACATTATCTGTCCCCATGAGATACACTCCACTGGGCGGGCTATGTCGATTAAGAAAATCGACATGGGCACCTGCCGATTCTGGTGATGGAGCTAACCAAGGTGCAAAAATGGCACCAATAATTACCGAAATGATGATAAACACACCAATGAGAGCAGAAGGATTGTACTTGAAACGGTACCATGCCATCTGCCCACTACTGAGTGTTCGGACGGTCTCATCCTTGATCATGGGACCATCACTCATTTACTTGAACCATCCCGTAAGCGGTTTCGTGGATCAATGAAACCAAGCAAAACATCAATCACTAGATTGGCTACTACAAAAAAGATACCGGAAACCAAGACGACTCCGATAACCGCATTGAGATCCTTCTGCAAAATTGTTCTTACACCATAACTGGCAATGCCAGGCCAACTGAAGACGAATTCTACAATGAATGCGTTCCCGATCAGGGATGCAAATTCCAGTCCAAGAATAGTCAGGGGTGCAATGGAAGCAACCCTCAACATGTACCGAATTGTAACCACCTGTTCGGGAATACCGTAGGAACGGGATGCTTCAATGAAATCTCGACTACCAACTTCAATCATGGCCGATCTGGTAATACGCATGACTTGGCCGATTCCAGCAGCAGCCAGTGCAATGGAAGGCAGAAACAGATGTAAACAGGCACTACCGAATACATCCCACCGACCGGCCAAAAGCGAATCTATGGTCAAGAGACCCGTTGTGGTCGCACTGAATTCTAACCCAGGGTCAAGACGCCCGGTCACTGGAAAGAAGGTAAGATAGTAACTCGCCAGTAATTGCAGTATGATCGCAAGGACAAATCCAGGTGTTACGACCCCAATCAAGGAGATAATTCGGGTAATATTGTCAATCCAACTGTCACGATAAACAGCTGCCAAAACACCAAGCGGAATCGATAGTGAGATTTGCAGGAAAATTGTTGCCAATACCAACTCAAAAGTAGCAGGCAAGGCCGCAACTAGATCATCCATGACAGGACGACTAGAAAGTAGGGATTTTCCCAGATCACCTTGTAAGAGACCGGTTAGGTAGTTCCATAATTGTACAAGGAAGGGATCATCCAAGCCCATCTCACCGCGCATTTCAGCAACCTGATCGGCTGTTGCCAAGGGGCCAAGTGCTATTCGTGCAGGATCACCAGGTACAATCCGCGCAATGATGAAGATCAGGATTACGAGCCCTAGCAGAACCAACAATAGGGCAACTGTTCGTCGAAACAGATAAGCTACCATCAGCGGCTAACACTACCACTAAATTGGATTTTTCTAATCATACTAAGCTGATATCAAAGAGAAAATCTAATGTCTATACAATAAAATGGTTTGTTATCCAATGGTGTTTTCCCGACTTTGTTTTTGCAGGCGGTAATTAATGTGTGATGAATGGTAGATAAGGGGGGTATATCTGAACAGAACCAAATCCTAAAATAAGACTTCCCATTTTCAGGGGAAGGGAGTTCGGTCCCTAGCGAATGACACTATACTGAGTGTCATTTATTGAGCATTCCCACATTTCGAGGGATATCCACTTAAGGTAGTTTTAAGACGAGAAACTAAATGCCAAATCTTGCAGCATGTTGCATGGAGCAACAAGACGAACCTGTTTGGGCAGTATCTTCAGTTCAGATACTTGTTAATGTCTTTGATTGATTGGTCAATGATGGTTCTGCGATCATCACCACCCATGCTTCTGAAAATAACTTCAGAGGCTGCATCAATTGCCAGGTCAATTGCCTGGTTTTTTATATTGGCTATGGCCTTGGCCTCGCTGGCACGAACCTGCTCCCTAGAATTCTGCAGTTTTCGATCAACCAACCCCTGAATGGAGTTTTGGGCCTCCTCAATGGCAAGTTCCTTGTCCTTTTGAGCCTGTTCCTTGATGCGAATTGCATGTTCTTCGGCTTCCTCCTGTTTCTTTTGCAGGTTTTCAAGGAGAGTCTGGGCATCCTCCTTCACCGAGGATGCCTCCTTGAGCTGTCCTTCAATCTTGGCAATCTGGCCATCGATCAACTTGGCCACAAATTTGGGTGCCTTGAAATAGATGATTGCCGCAATGAAGATAATAAACGAAATCGATACCACGAAATCGGTGTTTCCAAGGGAAAAGAATGGACCGCTTGCAGCCTGTACCGATCCGGTACCAACCATCATGAACAGTCCCGGGAGAAGTATGTACCTATTCACTGGCCTTCCCCTGAACCTTGGCATCAACCACACCAGAAATCTCGTCAAGAATTCCCCTTTTCGGAACAATCTGATTGACGATTTCAACTGCTGCCTCATTGGCGATGGCACGTATATTGGTGAGTGCCTCATCCTGTATGGCTTCAATTCTTTTCTCGGCTTCGGCAACTTCCGCCTTGACTGTTACCTCTGCTTCTTCCAATGCCTTGTTTTGCATCTCCAGAATTTCATTGCGGGTTTCCGCAGCTTTCCCTTCGGAAAATCGTTTGGCTTCGGCAAGCGTTTCTTCGATTGAATTTTCCAATCCTTCAATCTTTTCATTCAACTTGCGGGCATCCTCCAGATCAGTCTTGATTCTCTTTTCCCGCTGGGAGACAATCTGACCAATTCGAGGCAGCGCGATCATCCTAACCACGATAAAGATAGCCAACAGGAAAACCACCAACCACAGAATCTGGTTGGGAAACGAAGAAAACTCTAGCTGGGGAATACCAGCTTGTTCACTTACATTGTTTTCAGCAGCCACTCGTCAAATTCCTGAAATGCAAACGATGTATTGGTTTGTTGCCAGGCGTTGACTAGAGGGCAAACATCAAAAGCAGTGCCACGAGGAAGGAAAAGATTCCGAATGCTTCGGCAAAGGCAATTCCAATAAACAGCATGGCTGTCTGGGATTGGGCAGCAGATGGATTCCTCAGGGCCCCTGCCAAATAGTTTCCTGCAACATGACCGACACCGATGGCAGCACCACCCATTCCTGTACAGGCCAAACCAGCCCCGATGAGTGCTCCCATTGTATTCAAATCGCCTTCCATAATTTACTCCTTGTCTAGAATGGATATTTCAGATTAATGTTGAGGATGCAGGGCATCCTTCAGATAAACGCAAGTTAGAATTGTAAACACATAAGCTTGGATAAAAGCCACCAATAATTCTAGGCCATATACTGCTGATATTGCAATTATCGGAACAAAAGCACCAAGTCCCATGACACCGGCAAAGGCCGCAAAGACCTTTATCATTGCGTGCCCGGCCATCATGTTTCCTGCCAGCCTGATCGAATGGCTGATTGGTCGAACAAAATAGGACATAACCTCAATCACTGCCAAAACCGGACGAAGAGGAAGTGGTGCCGAAGAAATCCAGAACAGCCCCAGGAAACCCAGCCCGTGCTTGACAAAACCGATCACTGTAACCGAAATGAATACCGTCAGGGCCAGGGTCGCAGTAACCGCAATGTGCGATGTTGGCGTGAAACTCATTGGAATGAGGCCCAAGACATTTGAAAAAATGACAAACATGAAGGCTGTCATGATATAGGGGAAAAATGGTAATGCATCGCGTCCCGCAACATCCTGTACCATGTTTCTGACAAAACCGTATATCAGTTCCACAACCATTTGAAAGCGGTCGGGTACATAGGATTTCTTGCGGGTTCCAACCACCAGAAAAATGATTACCCCCACGAGGGTTATGGCCATCCACATGGCGGTATTGCTGAATGAATACCACACCAAAGGACCATCACCCAGTACAGGCTTGATCAGAAACTGGTCCATCGGGTGGATTTCTAACCCCTTTTGTGCTTCGGTTTCAGTAGCCATTTCAGTCTAATCGGGAGTATTTCCCTCATTCTTATTTGTTTCAGGTTTCTTCATTTCCTTTGCAGTTCTCAACATCAAGTTAATTCCTGCTCCAAATCCTAATAATACAAACAAAATCATATTTAAAGGTTTGGTACCAAATAAAATATCCAAACCATATCCAATTACAAAGCCCAAACCGACTCCCGCAACGAGATCAACCACCATTCGCCAACCCATATTGGCTTGTGAAATCGGACTTTCTCCCTTCTCGGGTGGATTGATCTCTTCCTCCAGGTTCTTTATGCGTTCCTGCAGGTTTTTCTTTTGTTTGGAATCGTCAGTACCGGTCATGTCAACCATTTCTCAATCGTTTCCAAAAATCCTGGCAACCTGTTCTCTGGCCCGGTCCTTGTGTTCATCTTTGACATGAGCCAAGACCATACCCATGGCAACAACAAGTACTCCCAAATCGTCCGAATAGCCCGCTCCCACAAGTATGTCCGGAATGGCATCAAGTGGAAATATGAAATATCCGAGTGCACTTATGATAGGCGCTTTGGCCCATTGGGGAGTATCCTTGTCCATAAGACAATAATACAAAACAAATACCTGGAAAATAACTTTTTGGCCGGCAACCCGTGCATAGCTGCTTATTTTCCTTGAAAGTGATTTCTCATCATAGTTGTCTTCATAATTGGTACTCAGGATCTGTTTGGGAACATTCTTGCCCGTTCTGGAGCCGTAGTCGGCTATTTTATTCCAAAGATTTTTCCGGTCCGACTGGCTGAACTCTTCAAGCAACTGCAGTTCATTACTGACTATTTCGTTCCACAGCTCTTCACCTTCACCCTCGGAAGAATCGTTTTCCACCTGATGGTTTACATCCTTGGAATTCATGGGCTGCCAATTGCTCCTGATCTACCTTATGGTTCATCCAATTAGGGTGTGTACCCAAACAATTCGAAATATGTTATGATTTCATGTTGATGACTAT
>WTGT01000025.1 GCA_011523445.1 Paracoccaceae bacterium | reverse complement strand
ACAACAACCACTCACAAGACCTTGAGGGGACCAAGGGGTGGTGCTGTATTCACCAATAGTCAGGAAATAATCAAGAAAGTCAATTCTGCCGTATTTCCGGGTATTCAGGGTGGCCCTCTGATGCATGTCATTGCTGCCAAGGCAGTTGCTTTTGGGGAGGCCTTGAAGCCCGAATTTGTTACCTATTCCAAACATGTTGTCTCCAATGCTCAATGCCTTGCCCGAACATTGATTGAAGGTGGTCTGGATATTATTACCGGTGGAACGGATACTCATGTTATGCTGGTTGACCTGAGACCGATGGGAATAACGGGTGTTGAGGCGGAAACATCGCTAGAGAGAGCCAATATCACATGTAACAAGAACGGAATTCCTTTTGACACGGAAAAACCAACAATTACTTCGGGTATAAGGCTCGGCACACCGGCCTGTACTTCTAGAGGGTTCGAAAACAATGATTTCGAATTGGTTGGCAAACTAATCTTGAAAACCCTTTCAGGATTGGCCAAAAACGGTTTGGAAGGAAATACCTCCATAGAGGATGAGGTCAGGTTGGAAGTCCGGAAACTTTGCAACAAATATCCAATATATCAGGCCTGAAAAAGAATCAGACCGTTCATCAACATATGAATTATTTATGAAATATTCTTTTTTTGGATTGTTGACCGCCTTATTTTCCTTGGTGGTTCTAACTGGTTGCATAACTCCCTCCAAGGAAATCGTCGTGATTGAAGAATCGATGGGTAGCGGTGTTGACCTTGAAAAGTATACAGGATTATTGCCCCTGTCAGAATTTGAACCTCCTCAAGAAACTGATGGGGAAAACGTCAAGCCTTGACATAACAGATTTATAATATTTTGGAGCGGTAAGTGGGTAAGGAATTGAAAATTGGAATTGCCGGTTTGGGCACTGTTGGTCAAGGTGTCGTCAGGATGCTCCAGCAAAATGAGACCGGCATTGATGCAAGATCCGGAAAAAGCATCAGGATTACATCCGTTTCAGCTCAAAACAGGGGGAAAGACAGGGGGTTGGACCTGACAGGATATAGCTGGGAAGATGACCCCAATGAATTAGCAAAAAGACCTGATGTTGATGTTTTTGTTGAATTGATAGGTGGTTCCGAGGGGGTGGCACTGGAATCAGTAAAAACAGCATTGAGAAACAACAAGGATGTCATAACCGCCAACAAGGCCATGTTGGCCCATCATGGTCAGGAACTGGCCGAATTGGCCGAGGAATGCAAGTGCTGTATTCGTTATGAAGCTGCCGTTGCTGGGGGTATTCCGGTTGTCAAATCCCTGACTGAAAGCTTGGCAGGTAATCGCATAACCAAGATATTGGGAGTCATGAATGGCACTTGCAACTACATTCTGACAAGAATGGAGAGGGATAAGCTCACCTATCAGGAAGTATTTGAGGACGCCCAAAAGCTTGGCTACCTGGAAGCCGACCCTACTCTGGATGTTGGAGGCATCGACGCCGGACATAAACTTGCCCTCCTCAGTTCGATTGCCTATGGTACAAGGGTTGATTTTGACAATATGGACATCGAGGGAATTGAGAGAATTTCCATTGGTGATATTGAACAGGCCAAGGATATGGGATTTCGAATCAAATTGTTGGGGATCTCCAAATTTACCGAAAATGGCCTGGAACAAAGAACCCAACCCTGCCTTGTCCCTAAAAAATCACCCCTCGGACAAATCGAGGAAGCAACCAATCTGGTTGTATTTGAAGGTGATTTTGTTGGAACAATTTGTTTACAGGGACCAGGAGCAGGAAGTGGGCCTACTGCTTCATCGGTTTTATCGGATCTTGTCGAACTTGCTAGAGGAACAAGGATACCCATGTTTGGTATTAGTGCCAGTAACCTTAAAAAGGCCAAGCCCTGTAAGTCGGCTGTCGAAGTACCCTATTACCTGAGGTTGCTGTTGAAGGACGAGCCCGGGGTCCTGGCCCAAATAGCTCTTGCACTTGGCAATGCCGGCATTTCCATTGATCGCATGAGACAATACAGTCATGCAACCAGTGAAGCACCAGTTATAATTGTTACCCATAAAACCAACAGAACCAAACTTGACATTGCACTTGACCAAATCAGAAACTCCGATGTTTCATTGGAGGAACCTGTAACCATCAGAATTGAGGAGATCTGATTATTTCTACCCCGGTTTTCATTCAATTAGTTAGTGATCAATCATGAGTCTGCTGTCCGAATTCAAGGACCGAATGCTCTCTCTCGGGCTGGCAAGGATAACCGAAGCAGCCGCATTGGCTTCAGCTGTCCAAATCGGGCGTGGTAATGAAAAAATTGCCGATCAAGCTGCTGTTGACGCCATGCGTGAACAACTAAATTTGCTGGATATTGCAGGCGAGGTAGTCATCGGTGAGGGCGAACGAGATGAAGCTCCTATGCTATACATCGGTGAACATGTAGGTACTGGTAATGGACCCGAAGTAGATATTGCCCTCGATCCCCTTGAGGGTACCACCTTGACGGCAAAGGACCTGCCCAATGCGTTGACCGTTATTGCCATGGGTCCCAAGGGTTCCATTTTGAAATCGCCGGATGTATATATGGAGAAACTGGCAATTGGGCCTTCCTATCCCAAGGATATTGTCTCGCTGGATTCAAGCCCTTCTGAAATTATCAAAACCCTTGCCAGATACAAGGGTTGTAAGCCCGAGGACATCTCTTCCTGTGTGTTAGACCGACCAAGACACAAGGAATTGATTGGGGAACTCAGAGATTTGGGAGTAGCGGTTAGATTGATTACCGATGGTGATGTCGCAGCCATAATGCATTGTTCAGAACCGGAGGTTACCGGCATTGATGTTTACATGGGTATAGGAGGTGCTCCGGAAGGTGTTCTTGCAGCAGCAGCGTTGAAATGCCTGGGAGGTCAAATCTTTGGCAGATTGCTATTCCGGAATGATGTGGAAAAAGCAAAGGCAAGAAAAATGAATATCACGAATCTGGACAAGATTTATACGCTTGATGAGCTGGTTCAGGCAGACATTATATTTTCGGCGACAGGTGTTACAGATGGCTCCCTGTTGAGAGGTATCAAAAAATTACCAGGGTATCTGGAAACAGATACAATTCTTTTACGTTCAAAAACCGGTTCCAGAAGACGAATGGTTTATTCACACCCCATCCAAGCGGGAAAATAACTCTTTGTTGCTATTATACATTTCGGTAAACAACCTAAAAAGATTGCTCATTTACCAACAGGGAAAAACCATTATCTTTAAATTTATTGCAAACATGGTTTGAGTTTTTTGAAAGTTTCAACAATTATGGGAATATAGAATCCCAATTTCATAATTGAAAAAAACAATCAAACTGTTGGTTAGGTTGCATACCCCAGAAATACATAATTCCAATACCTTTTTAGGGGTAAGATCGTCCTGTACGAATCGTCAATGGTTGGGGCTTACCCCTGAACAGGACAAGCGATCAATGCGATTGAAACAGTTATGCAATATTGAAGACATTATCGCACGATCTCTCGCAAGAATGAATCTCGAACCTGAAGAGGTTGAGGCATTCCTAAATCCCAAGCTTAAAAATATCATGTTTGATCCAAGTGATTTATTGGATATGGATAAAGCTGCTCACAGAATATACAGGGGAATAATAGCTGGTGAAAAGTTTGCGGTAATATCAAATGGTCGATTAGGGTCCATCTGTTCGGCGGCCTCACTAAACAAATGGCTTGCCTGTTACTCGAAGGACATTGATCATCTGCGAATCGAAAAAGACGCTAAGGGGTATTTCCCCACCAAAAACCAATTCGAAGAATTGTCTAAAGAGCATGGTATAATAATCTGCCTGGGATGTGGAACCAATTTTAAATTTCATTCGGATTGGACTCCAGATACCGATGTGATCGTTGTCGATGACCAAATCAGTGTGGAACAACTTCCAAAGGTCTATGCGTTAATCAATTCTAACAGATTTGATGAAAATCCTGATTTATCATACCTGGGAATTGCCGGAATGTTTTTTCTTTTGATGGTCGCAACCAATCGATTGTTAAGAAACAACAACCGTCAAACGGTAGATTTGTACCACTTTCTTGATCTTATTGCCTTGGGAACGGTTTCGGACCATCTTCCCATGATCAAGATCAACCGAGCTCTGGTAAGGATTGGTTTGGCAAGTATCCACAAGCGTGAGAATGCAGCACTTACGGAACTGCTTGATACCCTATCCTTGAAAAAGCCCATCACATCTTCCCAAATGGCATTTCAATTGGGGGCAAGGATTTGCGCCGGAGACGTAATCCAGCAAAGTCAATTGGGATTGGATTTGTTGTCAACAATCAACAGGAAGAAATCTACTGAAATCGTAAATCAATTGAATGATTTATACCGAACATCCAAGGATTTGAGTGAAGAATATTATGAAAAGTTCTACTTGAAAATCAGCGATACAAGTACCGAAACCCCTTTGATTTGGGCCTTTCATGAAAATTGCCCTCTCGGTATCATGGAAAACATTGTTGCTAGGATAAATCAGGAAACCGGCAAGCCCACCATTCTTATGACCCATGTTGGCTCCAAGGTCATAGCTATTGGGCAATCCATACCAGGCATAAATCTGGGAATAATTGTAGCTAATTGCATGAATGACAAACTGGTAGAGGTGGGGGGCGGGAATGCCATGTGGATCATGCTTGAACTGCTTCCTCAAAATATCAATCACTTTATCGAACGGGTGATTGCAGAATTGTATTTTCAAAGAGAAACCTGGAAAGATACATTCCCTGTCTTCATTGATGGTCTACTCACCAGTCGCGGAGTGACCATTTCACTAATTGAAAAACTGTCTCAACTTGAACCCTTCGGTATCAATTCTCCCAAACCTCGCTACGGATTTGCGAACCAGTATGTTCGCTCGAGAGTCAACCTGGGTAATGAACAGTACAAGCTTGTTTTTGAAGATGAGGCCGGTAACCGGATTGATGGATTCCTGCCCAACACAAACAGGTTACAACTGAAAAAATTCCTCATGGGTTCCCGGAAAAATAAAATCCATATAGCAGGTACTTTAACCAGTTTTGTCAAAAGCGGAAAAACCATCCCAACCATTATGGTTGAGGACGCTGCAACACCAAATTAGAAAATTTTGGATAAATATCTTGAATGGGAACCAATTGCTTTATAAATTAGGAGACCATTGCGGTCCCTTCGTCTATCGGTTAGGACGCCAGGTTTTCAACCTGGAAAGAGGGGTTCGATTCCCCTAGGGACTGCCATTGATTAATTCAAATACCTTCCATTCGAATCAATAATCTCTTAAGAAATACAAGTTCCATACTCAAATCCAGTAATCATTTTTTTCGAATTTGAATCACCACGGATCTTCCACTTACAATCCCCTCTCACCTACAGCATGAAGCTTTAAAATGGCCCAAAGACCTTCCTTCAGACTTGGTATAGAAGAAGAATATATGCTGGTTGATCCAACGACCAAGGACCTGATTCGCCAACCAGACCCAAGGTTCATGGAGGTTTGTCAGGAGGAGATCAAGGGGCAGGTGGTAAATGAATACTTGCAATGTCAGGTTGAGGTAGGTACAAAGCCGAACCCCAATGTAGCAGAATCCTATAAGGAGCTCCTTTCCCTCAGAACCACAATTTCACAAATATGCAGCGATTTCGGCTATGCACCGATTGCAGCCTCCACACATCCCTTTGCTACCTGGAAAGATCAGAGTCATACTCCCAAGGAAAGATACGACACCTTGACCTCGGATCTTGGTCTTACGGCCAGAAGACTCCTGATTTGCGGGATGCATATCCATATCGAAATTGAAGATGAAGAATTGCGTATCGACCTGATGAATCAGGCAAGTTATTTTCTTCCACATTTGCTGGCCCTGTCATGCTCTTCTCCATTTTGGGAAGGTGAAGATACTGCCCATTCCTCTTACCGGCTTGCGGTATTCGATACCCTGCCCAGAACAGGATTGCCCGACAAGTTGGATTCCCACTCAAGTTATGTTGATTTGGTCAATTCTCTGGTTTCCACGAATTGTATTGAAGATTCAAGCAAGATCTGGTGGGATATCAGGCCATCGGCCAAATTCCCGACACTTGAACAACGAATTACCGATATCTGCAGTACATTACGGGATACCATGGGACTCGTTGCAACCTACCAATCCCTCATTGCCTATCTTTACAGATTAAGGGCTTCCAACCAAACCTGGAGGCCCTATCATCGAAGTTTGATCACCGAGAACAGGTGGAAGGCACAACGTTACGGAGTTTCAGGCGATTTGATCGACCTTGGAAAAAACAAACTGGTTCCCTTTGAAGACCTGACGGAAGAGTTGATTGATTTGCTATGGTATGATGCAACTGAATTGTCATGTGAAGACTATCTGGTGAGAATCAGGGATATTGCAAAAAACGGCAGTTCCAGCGACAAGCAAAGAAAAATATATCAAGATGCCCTTGCCGAGGGAAATTCCAGTCTGGAATCCTCAAAAAAGGTGGTTGAATTCCTGATGAATGAATTCTTAAGGACTTGAGCCCAACCCAAATAGCTGTTCAAGGGATTGATTGTTTCAAAGGTATACCAAGTCAAACTGATGCTCGACCTAACCATTGCCATATCTGAATATTAAACCTTTCCTTTTTCCCGGAACAAGACCCTATATTACCGGCCTTATCTAGGGAAGGATATCAAAAAAACAAGAATACGTTGTCCGGAAAGCATCGTTTCCGGACAGGTTCAAAAAATATGTCCGAAATCTGGCAATTTGCACTCTTTGTACTTTTATACTTATTTAAGAGGGGAGATATTTGCTTGCCTCAAAACCGTTTGCTCCTTATTTTCCTGATATGGACAAAGAAAAAAACAATGCATCAGTTGATCTCCAGGATGGTAGGCCCAGGAACCAGTGAGGTGGGATCCTGATGTTTGCCCTGGTTGACTGCAACAATTTCTATGCGAGCTGCGAACGGGTTTTCCGGCCGGATATCACTGCTGGAAGTCAGGGAGCTGCTGGTTGCTCATTTACGGAATTCCTTGCCTTGTCGTACCAATTTGGGTTTGAATTGACCTCCGGTCTGGATCTCAATAGTGAATCGGTTTCCGGCCACTTCCCGGGTATTTGGGGATGTACCGCACCGATTCCCCATCATCAAGCTTCACGACAAAATAGATGCCCCTTTCGGAATGGGCATGAAAAGGTCGCCCCATGGCCCTTTCAGGTTTCGGTTGGAAAACCCTGTTCAGCTCTTCCTCATCAGTCATGAGGGGTCCATTGTCCTCCGGAAGGTCACCCCATTCGAAAACCACCTCGTCGAGGGTATCGCCATTCTTCTTCAGCAGCGGCTCAAGCAGCCTGCGCCATGTCATGGCCTTGGTTTCATCGGGCATTGATCTTTTGAATGCAGCCAGCAGCTCCTTGACTTCCAGCAGTGATATCCTGCCGAAACCGGGCAGGGCCAACAGGTCGGAATCCGAACGTGCAGCCACTTCACCCAGGATTTCCATCCCGTTGCTGCGCAGGAGATTGAAGGTACGGGCCGTCAGCTCGCACTCCCCGATCCGGACGTATTTCCAATTGATGGGTTCTGCTCTCATTTACTCTCTCCTGGCCTATGGGATCAATGCCATCCAGATGGCTCCCGCAAGGTCCAGTTTCAACCGGGGTTCCTGGCAAACTGAATTCTGACCAAATCCGGTGGGGAGGATTTCCGGGGATACGGCTACAATCAGACCGTTGTCAAAGGTAATCGCTGTAATGCCTGGGCTTTATGCCCGAACCGGGATTCCTGGGAATGTGGCGGAGGTTTCCAGGCCATCATAAGCGTGGACAAAATAGATGCTCCTCGAAGTATAGGCAACAAAAGGCCTGCCCCGTACCGTACCAAAACCGGGGTAGAATTCCCGGTCGAGTTCTTCAGGATCCGACAGCACGAGTATATTATCCCCATACGGTATTTCACCCCATTCCATGATCACGTCTTCCAAGCACTCGCCATTGTCCTGCAGCAATGGTTCGAGCATCCGGCGCCAGGACGTAAACCCTGACCTGTCTTTCTGTTCCAATGAAGGCCATCCCATGGTTTTAAATCCTTAAATCACCGCTTTCATTGGCAAGTGCCTCTATCGTTCTAGGGCAGGGTATCAATGGATCCTAATCACCTGCATATTCCAGGGGTTCGATGGAGGAAACATCAACCGTTTTGGTGGCCAGGCTCATTTCGTAGATGGTCTGCATGTTCATCCAGTAGATGGAAGACGTGTTGAAAAGC
>WTGT01000318.1 GCA_011523445.1 Paracoccaceae bacterium | reverse complement strand
CAGCGTCGTAATCCCTCTGTTTATAGGGGTATAGAATCTAAGCGGGAATCACTGCTATATAGTGAAGAATTAAAATTGATTGGCGATCCCGAAATTATAAGTGAAATTCCTTTACCAGTACCCTTGGAGGTATTACAAAAATTGCCTATGCTATTTGATGGTAACGATATAGAACTCCGAGCCAAAGTTGATGATGGCCTGAGTAACTTGGGCTTGGAGCTGAATGATGTAATTGAAATAAGTTCGTATACGATAAGAAAGGAATTGGTAAAACAGAAAAGAAGATTCTGTGTGGCACCAACGGCACTTTTCTCTAATGATATTCAAATGGGATATTGCAAGGCGGTACCAATAAAGCTGAATACTTTGAGTAGAACCGTTTATCTGGTTGGACCAAAAGAAGAATTGATGTCAGATTATCAATCGGTCATTTTTAAACACATCAAGGATTTGATTAATGAAAATCTTGAATCAGGTGAACTTGATTGGAAAAAACCAAACCAGAAGTAATTCAGTAAAATCGAAAATCGATGGATTAATTGGTTAAAGAAGGCAAAAACACCTGAAAAATCCATTCGGTGAATTCGAACGACGGGTACAAAACCAAACCAGGAAAGAGAATTGAAAAATATAACAATGGTATTATTGGGAACCAGGGGAGGTCCGAGATTGTCCAGGGGCTCCAGTTGGCCAACATCAACTTTACTGGATGTAGGAGGTAAGTTATATTTGATTGATGCCGGTTTGGGAGTAACACGACAAATTGTAGAGGCTGGTTACGACCTGAAAGATATCCAAACAATCATTATTACACACCACCATTCTGATCATAATCTTGAATTGGGCCCATTGCTGCACACAAAGTGGGTTTCAGCAATTCCAAGGAAAACAGATGTCTACGGACCGCCAGGACTTAAATTACTATTGGAGGGATTTTACCAGTCACAGAGGTTTGACATTGAAACCCGTATCAAGGACGAACAACAAGCACCATTTTCAGACCAGTACAATCCTGTTGAATATACCGAAGGTCAGGTGTTGGATGACAATACGGTAAAAGTAACGGCATTGAGAGTCCAACATCCACCAATATACCATTGCTATGCCTTACGCTTTGAAATCGGTGATAAATCAGTAGTTCTTTCCTCCGATACGGCATATTTTCCCCAATTGAGTAATTTTTCCAGGAAAGCCGATGTAATGCTCCACGAAGCTATGCATTATGAAGGTGTGAAGAAAATGTGCCAAAGATTGGAGAAAGTAAAACCAAACCTTTTGGAACACATCACCAACGGTCATACCAGGTGTGAAGATGTTGGACGAATTGCAACGGAAGCAGAGGTAGGTCACCTTGTTCTCAATCATTTTACTCCCACGGACGAGAAAAAGGTAAGACAGATAGATTTTTACAAAGAAGTGAGAAAAACCTGGGCAGGTAAATTATCAGTTGGTGCAGATTTGATGAGGATTGAAATTTAATTTTATGCTGTATGAACTCTATCCGTGGATAAAAGCCCTTCATATAAT
The DNA here is from genome assembly GCA_011523445.1 of Paracoccaceae bacterium. Taxonomy (GTDB): domain Bacteria; phylum Pseudomonadota; class Alphaproteobacteria; order Rhodobacterales; family Rhodobacteraceae; genus MPNP01. The sequence continues at coordinate 31,179 of WTGT01000318.1, read as the reverse complement.
TTCTTTTGTTTGTTGGATGGCCGGTCTGTTTTATCTGCCAAGGCTCTACTTTTACCATGTAACCGAAGGAAATGATCCAAAAACCGGCACACTGTTTACCACAATGGAAACTCGCCTGTTGAAGATCATTACCACACCTGCCATGCTGGCTACTTGGATTTTCGGTCTGATACTTCTTGCTATTCCAGGTGTAGTAAACCCCCAATTCTCTTGGATCTGGATCAAGCTGGCAGCAGTTTTATTGCTTTCGGTATTTCATTTTTGGCTGGCTTCAAAAAGGAAGGAGTTGATGGCCGGAACGTGTCGGATAAGCGGAAGAACCTTCAAATGGATGAATGAAATACCAACGGTGCTTTTGATTATCATTGTTCTTCTTGCTGTTATTAAACCGTTTTAACATCTGACCAAGGAAGTTCATTACAACATTACACGGTTAGGAAGGTCCCTAAATCAACAATAATTGGGACAAGACCAGATTTTTCTTGTTGTAATTAATTTTTTTACTCTTTATTCTAATGACAAAGGTGAAAGGGGCTTTGTATAAATTGTACCTTTGCACCGACAACCGCCAGAGTCCTTCTGGTGTGTAATCTCTAAGAAAGTCAATTTTTATTTTTTCAGTGTCTTGTGACAGGATGGATTCTATGACTGAAGAACAAACAATCTCGATGGGTGAACTGAAGGCCAAATCACCCTCAACACTCCTCTCCATGGCCACCGAGTTGGAAATTGAAAATATTTCCACCATGAGGAAGGGGGACATAATGTTCCAGATCCTCAAAAACAGGGCTGAGGTGGGATGGAATATTGTAAGTGATGACGGTGTTTTGGAAGTCTTGCAGGACGGGTTTGGTTTTTTGAGATCCCGTGAGGCAAATTACCTTCCAGGACCAGATGACATATACGTCAGCCCGGATGTAATCAAAAAATTCGGCCTCCGTACAGGTTCAACGGTTACAGGAATATTGAAGGCCCCCACTGGAGACCAGAATTATTTTACTCTTACCAGGGTAACCAGCCTGGACTATTCCGAGCCCGAAACCGCGCGTAATCGTGTCCATTTCGACAATCTAACACCACTCTATCCTGACGAACCTCTGAGAATGGAACTGCCTCCAGGAAGTTCGAAGGATCTCTCGGCCAGGGTTATAGATTTGGTTTCTCCGCTTGGAAAAGGTCAACGTGCCCTGATTGTTGCTCCACCCAGGACAGGAAAAACGGTTCTTTTGCAAAATATTGCACACTCCATCGAATTGAATCACCCCGAGGTTTTCCTGATCGTGTTACTGGTCGATGAACGACCGGAAGAGGTGACCGACATGCAGCGAAGTGTCAAGGGAGAGGTGGTTTCCTCAACCTTTGATGAACCTGCAACGCGCCATGTGGCAGTTTCCGAAATGGTCATCGAGAAAGCCAAGCGGTTGGTAGAAAACAAAAAGGACGTTATCATCCTTCTGGATTCCATTACCCGACTGGGTCGAGCCTTTAATGCCGTGGTTCCCTCATCGGGGAAAGTTCTCAGCGGGGGTGTTGATGCCAATGCACTGCAGCGACCCAAGAGATTTTTTGGTGCCGCCAGAAATATTGAAGAGGGAGGTTCATTGACAATTGTGGCCACGGCCTTGATCGATACAGGAAGCCGAATGGATGAAGTCATTTTCGAAGAATTCAAGGGAACGGGTAATTCCGAAATAGTTCTTGACAGAAAAGTGGCAGACAAGCGGGTTTATCCATCGATGGACATTCTGAAATCCGGTACCAGAAAAGAGGATCTGCTGGTTGCACCTGATGATCTGCAGAAGACATTTATGCTGCGCAGAATATTGACCCAGATGGGAACAACAGAGGCAATTGAATTTTTGATTTCAAAGCTGAAGGTAACCAAGTCCAATGCCGAGTTTTTCATGTCCATGAAATCCTGAACGGGAAGGAATACGTGACGATTTCAGGAAAGGTGTTAAGTCTTTCCACTTGATATAAAGGATCAAATCACTTGATCTTCTCCGGTCTTTCAAAAGAAACGATTTTTGCCCCTGCCACAGCCAAGGGCAAGTCGGCTGTGGCCATAATCAGGATTTCAGGTGCTAAAACAGCCAAGGTATTGATTGACCTAATCGGCAGTGTCCCACAAGAAAGGGAGTTGTCCCTCAGAAGGCTAAAGCATCCGCAAAGCGGCGAATTCCTGGACCAGGCCATGGTGGTATTTTTCCCGAACGGGCAAAGCTATACCGGGGAAGAAGCTGCAGAATTGCATATCCACGGAGGCAGGGCTACCCTCAATGCAGTGGCTAATTGCTTGCTTGAAGAAGGTCTGCGAATGGCTGAACCGGGAGAATTTACATTGCGGGCATTGCAAAATGGCAAAATGGATCTGGCCCAAGTCGAGGGATTGGGAGATTTGATTGAGGCAGAGACCGAAGCCCAGAGAAAGCAGGCCCACCTAGCCCATGATGGAACTGTTACCAAAGCCTCATCGGGTTGGAAAAAGGATCTGACCTATTGCCTTGCTCTGCTGGAAACGGAAATAGAGTTTTCCGAAGAGGATTTGCCACCAAATGTGAAAAATCAGGCCAGGAATGTGATTTTGCAACTTCAGGAAACCTTGGAGGGAGAGGTTGGTGGTGTAGCCATGGCTGAAAGGCTGCGAGAAGGTTTTGAAGTGGCCATAATTGGTCAACCCAACTCGGGAAAATCCACCCTTCTCAATTATCTCGCGGGCAGGGAAGCCGCCATTACGTCCAACTATGCCGGAACAACAAGGGATGTATTGGAGGTTTATATGGATTTGGAAGGATTACCTGTTTGTTTTCTGGACACTGCCGGCATAAGGGATTCCAGTGATCCCATCGAGAAAATTGGTATAGAGAGGACAAAAACCAGGGCTCGGGATGCCGATATGAGAATATTCCTGCTGGAAGAGGATCAACAACCCTTTCCGGAGATCGAATATCAGGAAGGAGATCTTGCACTGCGGGCCAAGGCAGACCTGATCAAGGAGACACAAAGCAGGGGAATTTCAGGATTAACGGGCCAAGGGGTTGACCTGATGCTGCAAGATATCTCCAGGGTACTGGAGAACCGGATTGCCAAGGTGGGAGTGGTAACGAATGCCAGACATCGCCGGGCTATAAACCAGTCCCTTGAGCATCTGGCGAAGGCATATTCGGAGCTAGGAAGGGAAAATTGCCGGGATGAAATTGTTGCCGAAGACCTCCGTCAGGCCATAAGGGCACTTGAAACAATAGCCGGTACAATAGATATAGAACAGGTACTGGGAGAAATCTTCGCCAATTTCTGTATAGGAAAGTAAATGATACACCACTATGATGTTATTGTGGTTGGCGGTGGTCATGCCGGGTGTGAGGCAGCAGCAGCTTCTGCCCGCGCTGGAGCCGAAACAGCTTTGATAACACTCAAATTTGATGGCATCGGCCAAATGTCCTGTAATCCAGCCATAGGCGGATTGGGAAAGGGTCATCTTGTACGCGAAATTGATGCCATGGATGGAGTCATGGGGCAGGTTGCCGACATGGCCGGTATCCAGTTTCGAATGCTCAACCGCCGCAAGGGACCTGCAGTCCAGGGGCCTCGGGCCCAGATGGATAGAGCACTTTATCGACAGGCAATGCAAAACATCATTTCCCAAATGGCAAATCTTGCAATCCTAGAGGGAGAGGTCGTTGATATCAACTATGCCAATGGAAAGCTGGAGGGTGTTATACTTGCCGATGGAACGGTGCTGACAGCCAAGGCGGTCGTTTTGACAACGGGTACATTTCTGAGAGGGATAATCAGATTGGGACAAAAAGCCACACCCGCAGGACGGGTAGGTGACCCTTCGGCAGTCAGGCTTGCAGAGAGACTCGATGATCTTGGTTTTCCCCTTGGACGTTTGAAAACCGGAACACCTCCAAGATTGGACAGTAGGACCATCAATTGGGAGATACTGGAAGAACAACCGGGAGATGACAAACCGGAAATGTTCTCTTTCCTGTCCAGCAAACCTCACGCAAGGCAGATTTCCTGTGCGATAACCCACACCAATGCCCGGACCCATGACATCATTCGCCGAGATCTAGACAAATCAGCCATTTATGGCGGTTATTTCGAAAGTACCGGCCCCCGATATTGTCCCTCAATAGAAGACAAGGTTGTCAGGTTTGCAGAACGTGAAAGCCATCAGATATTCCTTGAACCTGAAGGGTTGACCACCGAACTTGTATATCCCAACGGCATTTCGACTTCCCTGCCCGAAGAAACACAGGAAGAGTTTGTAAAATCCATAAAAGGTCTGGAGCAGGCCAAAATTACCCAATTTGGCTATGCCATCGAGTATGATTATGTTGATCCAAAATCGTTACGTTACACACTTGAAACCAGGAATCTGGAGAACCTGTTCCTTGCCGGGCAGATCAATGGAACCACTGGTTATGAGGAAGCCGCCGGCCAGGGATTAGTGGCTGGACTTAATGCTGCAAGAAAAGCCTTGGGCATGGAAAACGTTCAGTTCTTGCGATCAGAATCCTACATAGGAGTGATGATTGATGATCTGATTACCAGAGGAGTCACAGAACCCTATCGCATGTTTACTTCACGGGCCGAGTTCAGATTGTCACTAAGGGCGGATAATGCCGATCAAAGATTAACACCGAAGGGGATTGAATTGGGTGTTGTATCAACAGAGCGAAAGGAAAGGTTTGGAGAAAAACTGCAAGCCCTTGAACATTATCGTGATGTACTCGTCAAGAAATCCCTGTCACCTACCGAAGCCATGGATCATGGAATTGTGATAAGCAAGGATGGCATTAGACGAACGGGGCTGGACCTGCTGACCTATCCGGAAGTGAATTTATCCAGATTGGCAGAATTCTGGCCAGAACTTAAGGATATAGACCAGCAAACAACAATTCTTCTGGAAAATGATTCTGTCTATTCCCGTTACCTTAAACGGCAAAATCAGGAAGCGAAATCCCTGACCGAAGATGAACGATGCAGGATACCCGATGAAATCGACTATATGTCCATGAAGGGATTATCAGGTGAGTTGCGTTCAAAACTGGATACAATCAGGCCGGAAACCTTGGGTCAGGCTGGCAGAATTGAAGGGATGACTCCATCTGCTCTTGCCTATATCCTTTCGACCGTGAACAGGCAGATCTCCTATAGCCAGGCAAGTCAATAACAAGGACCGGTAAATTTAGGTTTTACATTTGCCAGCAAGGACAACACCCAATAACAGATTTGCCAATCCCTTCAGGTACTATGAGGGAAAATCCAAAAGGAGTACTGAGTCCATGGGATTATCGATCAGGGAGGATTCCAGATCCTTTCTGAAGCAGCATCTTTCACCGGTGACCTTTGACAAACTGAACCAATACCATGATCTCCTTGTGAAGTGGAACAAAAGAAAGCAACTTGTTTCCATCACGACACTGGAATCCCTTTGGTTAAGGCACTTTCTGGATTCGGCCCAATTATATTCCCTGTATCCCGATGAGATAAGGTACAAGTGGATGGATATTGGTTCAGGTGGTGGTTTTCCAGGTCTGGTTTTGGCTTGTATTGCATCGGAATATGCTCCCGAAAATGAATTCGTCCTTGTAGAGTCAAATAACTACAAGGCCGAATTTCTGAGACATGTTACGCTTAAGCTCGGTCTCAATGCAATTGTGCAAAGATCAAGGGTGGAAGATCTGACGCCACAAAATGCCAACATTGTATCAGCCAGGGCAGTCACCAATCTCGCTACTCTGATCCAGTGGTCAGAAAAACATCTGGTCAAGGATGGAAGGGCACTATTCCTGAAAGGAAAAAACGTAGGCAATGAGTTATCAGAAGCCTTTGGAGAATGGGATTTCGACCTTGCAAAAAAGGCCAGTTGGACGGATCAAACAGGTTCAGTGCTGATTGTAGAGAACATCAGAAAAAACGGCCTAAATCAGAGCTGACTAGTTCAGGAAAAATTCCTTGATCTGCTTTTCCGCCTTGATAACACTCTCTTCGTCCTGACCTCGAACAACAACATTTGAGCCATAGGTGGTCCCAGAGGTATTGTTCTTGAAAAAAGGGTAGGAACCTATGCTGACAGAGGGCCATTCATTGGCTATCCTGCCCAATTCATGAGCAATTTCCCCCTCTGGGCGATTTATGGTGATCGTTCTTGACAATTGTGGCTTTCCAGAGGGCAGTCCGGGGATAACCTCACTTACCATGGCCCGAAATATTTTTGGAACACCCGCCATGACATAAACATTCCCGATATTGAATCCGGGAGCACCTGAAACACTGTTATTGATAAGTTTTGCTCCTACGGGAATTCGTGCCATACGCAAACGGGCTTCGTTCAATTCAAGACTCTGTGCCTTAGCCCGGGCCTCAATCAAGGCCTTGGCCTCACTGTTGACGACAAGTTTGGTTGAAAAAGCCTCTGCTACTGCATCAGCGGTCATATCATCATGTGTTGGGCCAATTCCCCCACTCGTAAATACAAGGTCGAATTTGTGCCTTAATTCATTCAGGGCAGAAGCAATTGTGGGAATAACGTCCGGAACAATCCTGACTTCCGCCAGATCCACACCTTTTTCATCTAGGGATTTGGCAATAAAGGCAACATTCATGTCCTGGGTCCTGCCGGATAATACTTCATCTCCAATTACCAAAAATGCAGCGGTGGGATTTCCTGTATTGCTCACCATAACAATCATGCCCCATTATCAACAACGGATCCAATAAACCTTCTTGCCAATTCAAAACTCATTCGCCTTCGGTAAAAACCATCTTTGCGTATACCTTTGAAAGGAGTAAGGAACAAGTCACAGGTTTCATTTCTGAAAGTATTGATTTTCCCGTTCAAGGTTGAAACCACAGCGGGGATATTCTCAATACCACACTCAATTCTCACAAAATACCTGGAAGAAACCTTGACCGGGTACTGATGAATCTCTCCCACACTGCAAAACCTGATGGATGGCTCCCTGGTGTTATCAAAGGTAACCAATCCCAGCTTGCCAAGGGGATCATTGAAGGTAATTTTACGTTCTTTCCATGGAATCGGCAGATGTGTTTCCAACAAGCTCAAGTTTCCAATAAATCTGTTATCATAATAGATGCAGGTATCCTGAACATCATTCTTGTCAAATAGAGCAAGGCAAACAGGATTATCTGTATCGTTGAAAATACTCTCGCTATGCAGCAATATGTATCTGGACAATCGTCTTCTGAACAGGTTGCTATGCAAAAAAGAGGCAGGAATCAATGCTGCTACATAATCGCAATGTTGAAGACAAAGGCAGAGACAGTGCTTGTAGAGATCATCATATGGGCTATCGGGAAAGGAGAGTTTTAGTCTTGTTGCCGAGTTTTTGGCCAGCCATGGTGGATTGGTAATACAAACGTCATAACCCTTTGGAAAGGAAACAATGGTATTCCGGTGTATCACATCAACATCTGCAGGTGCGATATCGAACGAGTCGGAATAATTACACATTCCAATCGATTGCAACGATCTTATGATATGATTTGCTCCTGCAAAGGGTTCCAAGATTTTTCTACTGGAAAGTCCGATGCTGTTGGCCCAATCAATAAATGGAACAAGAGAAAAGGGATTACCCAGGGTGTAGTACTGACCCTTGGTCCTCTTGATTAAATCCTTTTCTACAACCTTTTCCACCAACTACCAACTTGATTGAGTTTGTTTTTGTGACTAAATCGCCAATAAGTATCAAAATAAATAATCAATTTTTTCTGGTATAGAACCAGCAAGCAAGACAGTTAAAATTCAGGAGTAACAAACAATGAATGCATCGCAAGTAGCCTTGATCATAGGTGGAGGAAGTGGCATGGGAGCAGATGCTGCGGAGATTCTCGCCCAATCTGGATTCAACATAGGAATTTTATCTTCTTCCGGTAAGGGAGAAGCCCTCGCCGACAAACTGGGAGGTGTTGGAGTAACAGGAACAAACAAGAGCAGTAGTGATATCCAGAACCTTGTTGATAAAGCGGTTTCCAAATGGGGACGAATAGATGTGGTTGTAAGTTCAGCCGGCCATGGACCCAAGGGGGATATACTTGAAATCAGTGATGAAAACTGGCATGAGGGGATGGAATTCTATCTTATGAATGTCATTCGTGTGGCACGAATAGTAGCCCCGATCATGGTCAGACAAGGCGGAGGAACATTTATCAACATATCTACTTTTGCTGTATTCGAGCCTGATCCTTTATTCCCGACATCTGGCGTATTTCGGGCTGGTTTGGCCAGTTTCACCAAACTGTTTTCCGACAAATTTGCCAAGGAAAACGTTCGCATGAACAATATACTGCCAGGATTTATTGACAGTCTTCCTGAAACCGAGGACAGACGGGCACGTATTCCCATGGGAAGGTATGGCAAGACAAGTGAAGTTTCCTCACTGATAAATTATCTTGCTTCGGAAGAGGCAGCCTATGTTACAGGTCAAAACATACGTATTGATGGTGGTTTGACCCGTTCAGTTTAAGTTCTGTCTTTAATATGGTCGGCCTTGCTCAATGCTTGTCCAGAAATGGGAAGTGCGTTCGGTATTTATCGGTTGATAAGACGTAGTTCAGTGAGACTTCCGTGTATTTAAAATTCTATCCTGCTCACAATTCCAAGCCCATGGGGCCTTCAATGAGGAGGGATTTTGGCATTTGGATTGCATTTTCAGAAATTCTTACCCGGCCATTGGTAGCCTCCACTATATCCTTGTAAGGATCAATTCCGGGCATGATCTCGGTAGCTACCAATCCATCCTCAAGACGAATTACACAACGTTCCGTGACATAAATGAATTTTTGTCCACGAGCTTGGGCTCTGCGACCAGCAAAGGTAACGTGCTCAACCTCTTCCACAAACTTGGTGAACTTGCCTTTTTTATTGACACTGATTCCCTCCGAAGAAAGCACCAAATCCGCACCGGCTTCAAAATAACCTAGGAAGACAATATTGCGGGCATTGGCAGTTATGTCGACAAAGCCTCCACATCCAGCGGTTAAATATGGCTTTTTCCCCAATTTGGAAACATTGACATTGCCGTTGATGTCGACTTCCATGAAGGAAAGGAAACAGGTATCGAAGCCTCCTCCCTGGAAATAGGTAAACTGGGTTGGTGAGGGTAAAATTGTATCGGCATTGGCCGAACACCCAAATGCGAAACCTGTCAGGGGCACACCTCCAACGGCGCCTTGTTCGATGGCCCAACTGACGTCACGATTATACCCCTCCTCAATCAGAATCCTTGGTACATTCGCAGAAATCCCAAATCCCAAAACAGCCGTATCCCCTGATTTGAGTTCCATGGCTGCTCGACGGGCAAGTACTTTTTCAAGGCCATGTTCCACGGGAGAAAAGCTGTTCCAGGGTCGCTTGATCTGTCCAGATATTGCAGGGTCATAAACTGTGTTGGTGGTTTGTTTCTGGTCGGGATCAACCACTATCAAATCCACCAGATGACCTGGAATATGAACATCATTAAGGTGGAGCAATCCGTCAGCTGTAATTCTTTTGACCTGCGCAATAACCAGCCCCCTGTGATTTCTGGTTGCCAAGGCCAGATCACGGGTACCAAGAAAAGTACCCTCATGTTCAAATGACAAGTTTCCCCGTTCATCCGCAGTTGTAGCCCTAATGATCGCCACATTGGGTATGACGTTTGGAAAATGAAGCCAGGTTTCCCCAAACAGATCCACACGCTTTACAATCGGTTGGGCAGTAGCACAGGGATTCATCGCACAACCTTCCCTCACGGGATCAACGTAGGTTTCCATTCCTACCTGTGTAAAGACACCTGGACGATGGGCAGCAACATCACGGAACATGTCAAACATGATACCGGAGGGTATGTTATAGGCTGCGACACGATCCTCGACGATCATTTCCCATATGGCAGGCATTTGTTTTGAAGAAGGACCGCTGGGGTATGAGCCGGCAAGTACCTTCTTGAGAAGACCATCCTTGGCAATGTGATCTATTCCCTTGATACCATACATATCACCAGCAGCGATCGGTAGAAGTGTCGTAAGATCCTTTGGACTAGCCTCTTCTTCAAAGCGCTCTCCGAGGGTTTTCAATACCAGATCAGGGCAACACAATGCGGATGAGGATGAGATGGCAACAACATCACCATCACGAATTTGGGATACGGCCTCCTCGGCAGATACAATCCTTGCCATATCAAGTTTCTCCGTAATTTACTTTTACACGATGACCTGTTGTTGCAGCTTCCTTTACTGCCAGGGCTACAGCCAGGGATTTGATACCATCAACCCCTGTTGCTGCTGGGGATCCCCCATTGTTGACCGCATCCATGAAGAGACGCATTGACCTAATATAAAGATCATGATTGCTGAATTCTTGAACCTCGGTTTGGTTTTCCCGATGCAAGTGAATTTCTCCTACCGGCTGTTGAGTCATGACTCCACGGGCGAATATTGATCCTTCTGTTCCGTGTACCTCATAAGAAGTTCCTGCGTGTTTAACGGTGTATCCCGCATGGGTATGAACAAGAATACCCGAAGGCATTTGCCAAACCGACATGACACTGTCTTCGACATCTTTTCCCAGGCTTTCAGAGCGTTCTATGGCCACAATCTCTTGAGGGTCTTCCTGTAGATGAAAGCGTATGGTATCGGCATCGTGTACTACTTGATCAAGAATTGAACCTCCACCGACTTGGGGGTTGTTTATTCGCCAACCATGCAAGTTGGACGGTAGATATACAGCATGTCCTATCCGAATGGCTTGAACATCACCAACCCTGCCCTGATCTATAAGTTCCTTGATCTTGAGATGGGACCCGGCATTTCTCAAATGGTGATTCGTTGCAAAAACAACATTTGCTCTTGCGGCCGCAGATACCATCTGGCATGCATGTTCAATATTCATGGCCAGCGGTTTTTCACACATGACATGCTTGCCTGCAGCAATGGCTTTCATGGCTTGAGGATAATGTTTTTCATTGGTTGTTGATATATAAACGCCCTCGATGGTTTGATCATCCAGAAGTTCATCAATATCAGTCGTAGCCCATTCAATTCCATAATCGTCAGCAAAAGCCCGTCCCCGGGTTGCATCTCCGCTAAGAACAGCGGCAACCTTGCTGCCTTGCTGGCTATTTATCGCATTGATCATGAACTGTTTGGCTATATTACTTGCGCCGATCAATCCCCATTTCATCAAAAAACCCCACAAATGTTGGAACGTTCCAAATTTTTATAAGGATTTAGGAAATTAATATATCATGTCAATAATCGAGGGTTAAAACTCCTTGATGTCATTCTCCACCTTGCTTCCCATTCCCGTATTTTGGTTTTGGAAATAATAATGAATGTTGGAGAATGGGTTTGTGCCATTGGCCTAGGCTGACCGCACCATTTTTTCTTCAGCCATTATAACGGCTTGCAACTCGATCCTCGGATTTGCAACTCGACACCAGTTACTTCGATAGCTTGAACATCGCTTCCTTCATCCATCATATTCAACAATTTGATCGCACTTTGACGGCCGAACCCTGATATGTTGAATCGTACTGTTGTCAGTGGTGGAAATGAAAATCGAGCTTCCTCAATATCATCAAACCCAACTACAAAAAAATCCTTTCCAACCTTGATATTTCGCGAAGCAAACCTGGTTAACATACCAATTGCCACGAGGTCATTGAAACAAATCGCAGCTTCAATATCGGGATGGTTATCGATAATCAGGTCGGCCATGTCAATTCCCAAACGACGGGTCGCCTTGCCATGAAATACCTTGGTGGGAAGGTTTCTCAAATCCATTTCGGCCAAATAACCCTTCATTCGGTCCTGGGAAATTTCCGTACCTTCAACACCCCCGACAAAAGCAATCCTTGTTATACCCTGATCAAGCAAATGCCTTACGGCAAGTAGACCACCTTCGGTGTAATCAGGTGTGAAAAAAGGCAAACTGAAATTGGGGGTATTCACTCGTCTTAACACCTGTAACACCGGTAAACCGGAACGTACAATCGCTTCAATGGCATAGTTGACCTCACCATAACATGGGGAAATCAGGATAGCAGCCACATCATGCTCAAGCATTGACTTGATAGTTTGTTCCTGGATTTTGGCATCTTCGTTACAATTGGCGATTACCGTTGCATAATTCCTGCGAGAAAATTCCATCTGGGCAGATACGGAAAATTCAGTAAAGAATGGGTTGCGAAGATCATTGATGACCAATCCGATCAGACCGGTACTCAAACCTCTCAAGGTCGCTGCTGCACGGTTTTTGACATAGTTTAATTCCCTGATGGCTCCGAGGACGGCCAAGCGTTTTTCCGATTTGATTAATTTTGAACCCTGCAATACCAGGGAAACCGTTGATTTTGATACACCGGCACGTTCTGCAACATCATTGATGGTAGGTCGTTTGGCTGGGGGCATCAGTCTACTCCATGAAGATTGAGTAAAGTTTGCATTCGATGGGTTGCCAAATCAGGATTTGCTAGCAACCCTGACATGTCAGCAAGACGAAATATCTCAGCATAGTGGGCAATTTCTCGGGAAGATTGCAAACCAAAAGGCATTACGAAATGACTTTGGATTCCATTCAACCAGGCCAGAAAAGCTATCCCTGCCTTGTAATATCGGGTTGGATCCTTGAATATTTCCCGACTCAAGGGAACAGTTGGAGAAAAAAGTTCATGATATCTTGTCAGGTTTCCTTGTGCCAAGGCTTCCAGTGCCTGGGCCGCAGCAGGAGATATTGCGGCAAATATACCGAGCAAGGCATCTGAGAAGTTTTCTCCATCACCTGCAATTAATTGTGGATAGTTGAAATCATCACCTGTATACAGTTTTACCCCTTCTGGTAATTGTGTCCTAAACCGTTCTTCCATCCCTTGGTCCAGAAGACTAATTTTGATCCCGTCTATTTTTTCAGAATGGGAGTTAATGATACTCAGGACGGTTTCAGATGCTTCGGTAACATTGTCATGTCCCCAGTAACCTTTGAGAGCCGGGTCAAACATGTCGCCAAGCCAATGCAGTATAACAGGTTCCATTGCTTGAGAAATAAGTTTTGAATAAACGTTGATATAATTATCTGAACCCCTTGCATGTTTTGCCATGGCACGACTGGCCATGATAATTACCTGGCCTTCGGCAGTTTCAATGGCTTCCATTTGCTCCATGTAGGCAGCCGTGATTTTATTCAGATCGGTCAATTCATCCACTGGATATTGATCCGTTCCAGCTCCACAGGCAACTCTTGGATTATGAGGGTGTGCCTTGGCTTCCCGCATGGTACGTTCAATGAGCTCTTTTGCCGTTTTCCAGTCTACACCCATACCTCTTTGAGCGGTATCCATGGCTTCTGCAAGCCCGAGCCCCTGATTCCAAAGATAATGTCTGAATTGCAGGGTATTGTTCCAGTCAATTGAAGGTCGACCATTCCATGGGTTCCGTTCTCCCAGCGGATTCGAAACAATATGTGCCGCTGCAAAGGCAGTTCGGGTAAAATTAACCTTGGGTGGACGCGGTAAAATTGGCTTGCCGGAAAGCTTGTATGGTTCAAGGGAATTTTGGTAGGTTGGCAGATTTATCATGGCAGATTAATTTTCACTTCTTTGGGATAAAAACTCATTTCTATAGCCCATAATCCTCTCGGATCATGTCGGAAGCTTTTTCTCCAATCATGATCGCTGCCGCATTTGTATTGGAAGAGATTACTCTCGGCATGATTGAATTATCTACAATTCTCAGACCTCTGATTCCCCTGAAACGGAGACGGATATCGAGGACAGCATTGTCATCTGAACCCATTCGACAGGTTCCAACACAATGATGGGAGGTTTTCGAATGCTCACAGATGAAATCAAAATATTCCTCTTCACTTTTAACATTTGGGCCAGGAAGTTGCTCAGATCGGATAAATGGTTGCAGGGGTTTTTGAGAAAGGATAGCTTGTGTTAGTTTCAATCCTCGGATTGACATTTCCCTATCCCGTTTGTCCTCAAGATAATTTGGATCAATTAAAGGGGCGTCGACCGGATCCTTGCTTTGTAATCTTACGGTCCCTCTTGATCGTGGTCGGAGGTAACATGAATTTAACGTAACACCGCCCTGTGGCATATATTTTACACCCTTCTCTATACCCGTACCCAGACCAAGATGGAATTGAATGTCAGGTGAACGAGCATCCGGGTCGACATACCAAAACCCACCGGTCTCGAACAGGCTGGATGCCACTGGCCCCTTGCGAGTAAACAGGAATTGAATGAAAGCCATGGCAGACAAGTGCAATTTGGCAAACCGATCATAGGTAAAAGGCCCTGAAACCTCACAAATGCAATACAGATCAAGGTGGTCCTGAAGGTTTTCACCGACCTGAGGTTGATCGAAAACCACATTAATACCAAGACTTTTCAGATGATCAGCCGGGCCAATGCCAGAAAGTAGGAGCAAACGGGGGGTACCTATTGTACCTGAAGAGAGTATGACCTCATGTCTTGCAAAAAGCTTGCTGCCATCAATGAGCACAACTCCTTTGGCCTTATGATTTTCCACAATAATCCTGGTAACATTGGAGTTAAGGCGTTTGGCAAGATTTTTACGCTGGCGGGCTGATCCGAAATAAGCCTTTGCGGAAGAAGACCGAAAAACATTCCTTTGGGTAAGCTGGTAATAGGTAACGCCGTCCTGTTTCGGACCGTTCACATCATCGTTTGTGGGGATGCCAAGAGTTTCGGCGGCCTTGAAATAGGCCTCTCAAATGGGGAGGGGTGCCGAAGGTTGCGATACACCAAGTGGTCCACCTTGGCCGTGATATTCATTGTCGTAGGTGTCATTGTCCTCCGCTTTGCGGAAATAAGGCAATACATCCTCAAATGACCAGCCATGACACCCCATTTGTTGCCATTCATCATAATCCAGAGGGTTCCCCCGGGTATAAATCTGGGCGTTGATGGTTGAACCACCACCTATGACCTTGGCTTGGGTATAGTTAAACACCCGATTTTTCATGTTGATTTGTGGAACGGTTTCCCAACCCCAAGACCCAATCCCCTTGGTCATCTTGGCAAAACCGGCAGGTAAATGGTAGAGGGGATGTCGGTCGCTTCCCCCAGCTTCTAGAAGCAATACACTGACCGAAGGGTCTTCACTGAGGCGCGAAGCAACCACACAGCCTGCGGAGCCTCCTCCAACAACTATGAAATCAAAGGTATCTGCCATGACAAACCATTCAGAGACGATGGATACTCAAACCCCCATCAACCGGTATGGCTGCTCCACTGGCAAATGCCATCTGCCCTTCAACCAGTGACAAGACAACAGAACCAATATCCTCAGGCTTGCCCCATCGCTTGGCAGGAACCAGGCCGTTACCTATCAGGGTTGTATATTTGTCCTTGACCCCTGAGGTCATGTCGGTTTCGATGATGCCGGGTTGAATCTCGAATACACCTATGTTTTCACCTGCCAATCGTGCTGCAAACAATTTGGACATCATAGAGGCACCTGCTTTGGATATGCAGTATTCGGCCCGTTCGATGGAAACCAAACTGGAGCTGACGGAAGTAACGATCACGATTGAACGATAGTGGGTGGAAGGACGTTCCAACATCCGTTGGGCTATCTTCTGGGTAAGAAAAAAAGCTCCTCGCAGATTGATGTCCATGACATAATCAAAATTTTCTGGTGTTATATTGAGTAAATCTCCCCTGATTCGAGCAGCAACGCCTGCATTCGATACCAGTGAAGTAATTGAACCCAGATCGGTTTCAATCTTGTCCAAAAGGGAAGGAATCTTTTCCACATCCCTTACATCATGCTGATAATATCTCGCTGTCGGTCCAAGTTCATGCAGTGCCGAATGAACCGCTTCGGTATCTTCCTTGCTTGATCCGGTCAGAGCCAATGCATAATTGGCCTTTCCGAGTGCACGGGTAATACCCAAACCTATTCCACGCTGTCCACCTGTAATCAGAGCAACCTTGTTCATGTAAATAGCCTTGACTGATAATTTTGATTCCCTTGAAGGTACAATGGCAACTTGAAGGTTTCCATAATCAGGTCATTCAAGTGTCTCATTTGGTACACCGAAATCCCACATTCACCTCTCAGGTATGAATGAAGCAAGAGTCAGGAATCAATGGAAAATGACAGGATGCCAGTATTTGCATGAAACCTTCCATTAATTTTCCCAGAACAAATTGAAGGTGAGTACAGAAGAACGTTTATTTGCATCAGGCTATCCGCATTTCGGTCTCGGGATCAAAAACGACAACCTTTTCCATGTTTATCGCAAAACTTGTCTCCACACCCGGTTTCAGGTTGGTATCAGCCCGCATTCTTCCTATACATTCAGTATTTCCCATGGTGGTCGTTACGAATGTATCGGAGCCGGCAGGTTCGATGACATCAACGGTATTATTTATGGTTTCTATATGACTTGACCTTTGATCGGCACCTTCCAGATCAGTAAGACCCTCAGGTCGTATGCCCAAGGTAACATTTTTTCCGTTGAATTCCTTAAGGGATGCTGAGGGATTATGGAAAGCAAGGTTTACTGCCTCACCTTTGCCATTGGTAGTTTCGGCTCGAACATCATTGCCATCCACATTGATTCTTACAGGTAACAAATTCATTGATGGGGAACCCATGAAGGTGGCCACAAACAGGTTGGATGGAGAATTGTATATCTCATTGGGAGTTCCAAGTTGCTGGATATATCCATTATGCATCACGGCGATCCTGGTTGACAGGGTCATTGCCTCTATTTGATCATGTGTCACATAGACGATGGTTGTCCCTAGATTCTGATGCAGCTTCTTAATTTCCGTACGCATGTCAACACGGAGCTTGGCATCAAGATTGGAAAGCGGTTCGTCAAACAGAAAGACATCCGGTTCACGGACCAACGCTCGTCCCATGGCAACACGCTGACGCTGACCACCGGACAGTTGTCCGGGCTTTCGAGACAAGAGGTTTTCGATCTGAAGCAATCTGGCAACCTTGTCCATGGCCTTTTCACGTTCGGACTTGGGTACTCCATGCATTTCAAGACCGAAAGTAATATTTTGGCCAACCGTCATGTTCGGGTAAAGGGCATAGGATTGAAAAACCATTGCTATGTTTCGCTTGGAGGGGTGAACATGATTCATCACCTCTCCCTTGATTCTTATTTCACCACTCGTTACTTCTTCTAGCCCGGCGATCATGTTCAATAAAGTGGATTTACCACAACCCGAGGGTCCGACCAGTACCAAAAATTCGCCTTCTTGGACGGATATATCAACATTGTGTAGTACTTCTACCTTGCCATATGATTTGGTGGCATTGTCTATATCAAGAAACCCCATTGGTTTATCCTTTGACTGAACCTGCCATCAGGCCACGAACAAAATACCGACCTGCGACGATGTAAACGAGAAGTGTGGGAAAAGCGGCCAGAATAGCCCCTGCAAAATGGACGTTAAATTCTTTTACCCCGGTTGATGATTGTACAAGGTTATTCAAGGCTACTGTCATGGGTGCACCATCTCCTGATGCAAATGAGGCGCCGAAAATGAAATCATTCCAGATGTTGGTAAATTGCCAGATAACCGAAACAACGGCTATCGGTCCGGACGAGGGTAACAGGATTCGCCAAAATATCTGGAAAAAACCAGCTCCGTCAATCTGTGCGGCCCGAACAAGTTCCGTCGGAAAAACGGCATAATAGTTGCGAAAATAAAGAGTCGTAAAGCCAATTCCGTATACCACGTGAACCAGCACTAGTCCGGCAGTTGTTCCGGAAATTCCCAACGTTCCGAGAACCGCGGCCATGGGAATCAGGACTATCTGGAAAGGGATGAAACAGGCAAATAGCATGAATCCAAAAAGCAGGGTATCACCCTTGAACCTCCATTTTGTCAGTACATAACCATTGAGAGCACCGAGTGTTGTCGAGATTGCTACCGCTGGAACAACCATCAAAATCGAATTCAGGAAATAAGGCCTCAATCCCGTTGCCTGAACACCAACCTGTGCTGTTGACCAAGCCTTTAACCAAGGCTCGATTGTCCAAACCTGAGGCAAGGACATCATCCCGCCCCCGGTAATTTCCGATAGGGGTTTCAGGGAGTTTACCACCATCACATACAAGGGCAGCATGTAGAACAGAGCGAAAAGCGTCAAGACAAGGTAGATAAAGGTCCGGGTAATTCGTCCCGTTCGAATTGCCGTATCTTGAGCTGAGATAGCCATTATTTCCTTTCCCTCAATTCCGAGTAAAGGTAGGGTACCATGATGGCGGCAATAGTCATCAGCATGATCACGGCGGAAGAGGAACCAATGCCCATTTGATTGCGACCAAAGGTATAGGAATACATAAAGGTTGCAGGAAGTTCCGTTGCTCGTCCAGGACCACCACTTGTCATGGCGATTACAAGGTCAAAGGTCTTGATGGCCAAGTGTGCCAGAATAACGAAAGCAGAAAGAAAAGCCGGGCGCAATTGCGGTATGATTATCCGTCTGTACAAATTCCAGTTTGAAGCCCCGTCAATTTGGGCAGCTTTCAATATTTCGTTGTCAATTCCGCGAAGGCCGGCAAGAAACATCGCCATTACGAAGCCCGAAGTTTGCCAAACTGCAGCCATTACAATGGTGTAAATGGCGAAATCACGGTTTTTGATCCAATCAAAGCTGAAAGATTCCCAACCCCATGTATGAATTATACTCTCAACCCCGATACCTGGATCCAGAAACCACTTCCATGCTGTACCGGTTACAATGAAACTCAAGGCCATGGGGTAAAGGTAAAGAGGCCTTAATACTCCCTCACCCCGGATTTTTTGATCAAGCAGGATCGCCAGAAACAACCCTATGACTGTGCAGATAATAATATAGAGACCTGCAAATATGCCCATGTTGGTCACAGCTATTTCCCAATGGGACAACTTAAACAACTTTTGGTAATTTGATATTCCTATCAAATCGAAGGCAGGTTCTCCAGATTTTCCCACAAAGGGTAATATCCTGCTGTCAGTGAAAGAAACATAAACAGTAAACAGGATAAAGCCGTAGACAAACACAAAGACCATCGCAACAGATGGTGATAATACAAGTTTGGGCAACCAACCTTGTAATCGTGTTCTAAAATCCACTCCGGATTGGGCTACAGTCATTGCTTATTATTGAAAAGGTGGGCAAGACACATGGCGCTCCAATAATTGTGAACGCCATGTGTAATTATTTTATTTTGCCTTATTTGGCAATGGAAACTGCATCAACGAGTTCTTCCACAGCTGTGGCGCTGTCATATTCCCCGTTAAAGTGGGCAGTAATAACGTCATACATTGCATTTTTTACAGCTGCCTGGTTGGCGTGACCATGAGCCATCGAACCAAAGAGGTTGCCGGAAGCTGAAGCACTTGCGAGATCAGCCATTCCCTGCTTGCCACAGGCATCAAAGGCTTCATCAGATACATCTGTACGTGCAGGTACGGATCCCTTGACAACATTGAAGGCAGATTGGAAACTGGGCGACAATATCGCTGAAGCAAGAGCAGCTTGCTCCGGTGAAACAACACCACCCTGATCAAACATCATGAACTGGTCAGCATTGAAGGTAACCTGATTTTGAGTTCCTGGGAAGCGGAAACAAAGGAAATCTTCACCTGGCACCTTGCCTGCGTTCAGGAATTCACCCTTGGCCCAGTCGCCCATCATTTGGAAACCAGCTTCACCATTGATGACCATTGCTGTAGCCAAGTTCCATGACCGTCCGGAGAAATTCTCATCAACATGGCCACGAATGAAGGCCATTCGATCAAAAGCTTCCTTCATGGTATCGGATCCGAGTGCCTCTTCATCAAGGTCAATGAATGCAGCCTTGTAAAAGTCTGGACCACCAGCTGACATGGCAACAGCATCAAACATGGTTGCTTCCTGCCAGGCCTCTCCACCTTGGGCGACGGGGGTAACTCCAGCAGCACTTAGTGTTTCAATTGCAGCCATGAAATCTTCCCAGGTTTCGGGAATATCTATGCCGTTGGCATCCAATACTGCCTTGTTGGCCCATACCCAATTGGTGGAATGGACATTCACGGGAGCTGAAATCCATTTGCCATCATATTTGGCAAAATATTGCAGGGCTTCAGGTATAACATCGTCCCAGCCTTCGGCAGCGGCAACATCGTTCAGGTTTGCCAACGCACCCTGGGCACCCCAATCCAAAATGTCAAAGCCCAAAGCTTGAACTGCGGTTGGTGCATCACCGGCTGTTACCCTTGCACGCAATACGGTCATGGCCTGTTCACCACCACCACCGGCAACAGGCATGTCAAGCCAACCGATACCTTGGGATTCCAAATCCTGTTTCAAAACATTCAATGCACTGGCTTCGCCACCCGAAGTCCACCAATGCAATACTTCAACTTCTTGAGAAACGGCCATTCCTCCTGATAGAGCAAGTACAGCCATCCCGTTTATTGTTGATTTAATTAGTCCTTTCATGTTAATCCTCCACTGGACAATTATAATCGAAATGGAACCTCCCAAGAAAAAATGGAACGTTCCAAAAGTGGAAATAATGTACGTTTTTGTAAATTAAAAGTCAATGACTTTCCTATGGGGCATTTTTTGTAGTGTACCGAGACAATGGAAAAGACTACCAGCCATTTTTCTCAGTTTCCAAAACTGAGGTAATGTGTTTGACAATTACGTTAACTTTGAAATTGCCTTTTTGGGTGAATCTTTTTAGATCCCCAAAGGTTATAATTGTTTGAAACCCCTTCAGCTACTTTGCCAGGCTATTCGGGATGGAATTCCTGCCTTGGAAATCATTCCATAAAGTTGTTCCCCAGGCAGGATTGTGGATAAAAAGTTTCTCGCCTCAATAAGTTTCTCCAGATCAATGCCCGTAGGAAAACCAGAACGTTCGCAAAGATAAACCAGATCCTCGAAGGAAACGTTGCCTGTTGCACCTGGTGCGAATGGACAACCACCCAGACCACCCAATGTACCATCCAACACTCTGACTCCTGCATCGAGAGCGGCATAAGCGTTTGCTATTCCCGTACCCCGGGTGTCATGCAAATGTACGACAATGGGAAGATCACCAAGATGGGATGCAACCATTTTGGATAGTTCATGGACTTGTTTTGGTCCAGCAAAACCGACTGTGTCGGCTATGGCAATTTGATCGGCACCAGCTTCAGCACATTTCATGGCAAGTTCCAGAACATCATCGGGGTCAACATCTCCAGATATTGAGCAGCCAAAGGAAACGGAAATGGCACTGGCTATCATTGGATTCCAAGAGCTTGCCTTTCTTTTTTCAACTGCAGTCCTTATCAGACCGACTGCAGAATCCCTGGATCGCTTGATATTTGCCTGGCAATGTTCCTCTGTTGCAGACAGGGCGATTACCATCTCATCCAGGGGAGTTTCAAGGGCATCATCCATGGCCCTTTCATTTAGTGTAAGGGCAGTTGAATAGGCATTCGGCAAATCGGCCACAAAAGCAATCAAGGTTCTTATGTCAGCAAATTGTGGAAACGTTTTAACCGGTAAAAAAGAACCAACCTCAAAATGTGTAACGCCAGCCTCATACATCATTTGGATAAGCTTGGTCTTGTCAGCGGTGGAGGGATAGGTTTTGGTCATCTGCAGGCCATCACGCAAGGACAATTCCCGTAAACTTATCCTGTCGGCTGGGTACATGTTGTCTTCAAGCATAATTTTACCTCTTTTGACCTGTAGCTTCACGCATAAAGTTCTTGTCAAATCCCAAAGCCGTCAAAATGGAATCGTTGTCCTGGCCGACACCTGGAATATCAAAATCCTTGCCAACCCGGTTGTTGTCAATTTCAATGGGCATCCCGGGAACCCTTATCTGTTTACCGTTCTCAAAAGTTGATATCGGCAATCCACCTGCTGCCTGGGCCTGTGGATCATCATACATCTGAGCCGGTCTGGCGACGGGGGCATAGGGAATACCCGCCTTCTGAAACTCTAAACTCAACCAGTCAAATTCAAAGGATTTGATGGCCTCGGTAAAAATCGGCTTGGTCCAATACCTGGCATTTATCTGGTCCATCCTAGTTTGCAGACGTTCATCGTTCAACAGTTCATCCTTTTCCAGTATCCTGCATAAGACTTCCCACTGTCCGTCAGTAACAGCTCCGACAAATATTTCCCGTCCATCAGCTGTCTGGAATATGTCATATACCGGCCATGAAAAAGCACGGTTGGGCATTGGCTCCGGTTCCACACCCAGCATTTCGAACTGAACCATATGTTGAGCAACCAGAAGAAGGCTGTTTTCAAACAACCCGATCCTGATATTTCTTCCTTCACCAGTTTGCTCCCTTTCCCTGAGGGCAGCAACAGCTGAATAGGCACCGAACAACCCACCCATGATGTCATTTGCCGAGGAACCGATTCGCAGCGGATTTCCTGGTGGACCCGTCATGTAAGCCAATCCGGTCATCATTTGAACAACCTCGTCCAAGGCCGACCTGTTTTTATAAGGCCCTTCAAGAAATCCCTTGCAGGAAACGGTTATCAATCCAGGATACTTTACCTTCAGATGTTCCGGTTCCAAACCCATTTTAGGGAGGGATTGATCACGAAAATTCTCTATGAGTATATCCGAAGAGGCAAGTAATTTGTCGATGGCACGGGCACCTTCCGGCGTTTTCATATCAATGGTTACTGACTTTTTCCCGCGGTTGAATGTTGGAAAAAAGGAAGCCCCCATACCCGTCAAGTCTCTGGTCTTATCACCTCCTGGTGGTTCGACCTTGATGACTTCTGCACCAAGTAATCCAAGAAACAATCCACAACAGGGTCCAAATATCATATGGGAGAATTCAACAACCCTAATACCTTCAAGGGGTTTGAATTGTTTTTGATCGGCCACTTTCACTCCTGCAATATGGGCACTGGATTATTGTACCTTGTTGGTATTGTACTTTTTGAGTTCAGCCCTGGCAATCGACCGAAGATGCACTTCATCCGGACCATCTATGAACCGAAGTGCACGACCCCATGACCACAGGTATGATAATGGTGTATCATTGGTTAACCCTGCTGCTCCCCAAACCTGAATCGCCCGGTCCAATACTCTGGTTTGCAATCTGGTTGCAACAACCTTTATTTCCGAAATCAATATTCTGGCAGCCTTGTTTCCCTGGGTATCCATCAGCCAACTGGCATAGAGATTCAACAGGCGGGCCTGATCAATTTCCATTCTGCTTTCCGCAATCCAGTCCTGGATGTTCGAGAATTCTGACAGATTCCTGCCGAAAGCCTGACGACCTAGGGCTCGTTGACACATTAACTCCAGTGCTCTTTCACATTGCCCTATGGTCCTCATGCAATGGTGAACCCTTCCTGGCCCCAAACGTGCTTGGGCAAGTGCAAAACCCTTGCCTTCTTCCCCAACCAGATGGGTAATGGGAACCCTAACGTCACTAAACTCCAATTCACAGTGACCCTCAAGAGCCAAATGGTTCATGATCGGTAAATTCCTGATGATCCTCAATCCCTCTGTTTCGGCTGGAACAAGGACGAAACTATGTCGCTGGTGGCGAGGAGAATCTTCGTTTTGATCTGAAACACCCAGAACCATAGTGAATTTGAAATTGGGGTGGAGGGCACCCGTCGTGAACCATTTTTTCCCATTGATGACGAAATGGTCCCCATCACGCTCTATGGTTGTTTGCAGATTCGTTGGGTCGGAAGAAGCCACATCAGGTTCAGTTATTGATACTGCGGAACGGATGGACCCATCCAACAAGGGTTTTAACCAGGTTTGTTCCTGTTCAGGTGTTGCGAACAAATGCAGCAGTTCCATATTGCCGGTATCCGGTGCACTGCAATTGAAAACTTCTGAGGCCCAGGGGTAACGGCCCATGATTTCGGCAAGAGGGGCATATTCCACATTGCTGAGTCTCGTGCCAGGTTCGTTGTTCTTGAGACCTGGCAGAAACAGATTCCAAAGCCCTTCCTTTCTGGCTAAAACCTTTAATCTATTGATTAATTCAATTGGGTAGGTACCAGTTTCGGCGATTTGTTGAAATTCCACATCAGCGGGAATGATATGCTTTTCCATGAAGGAATTTAGTTGTTCTTTCAACTGGGTTACTTTTTTCGTCGGTTCAAAATGCATCTGATTCTCAATATGAATTCGATTGTTTATACACCGGCAATTTTCTGTTTGGTTAATTCGAAACCCCTTTGGGCAAGTTTTGGTGCAACCTTACCTAATTCAAGGGCATTGCCGGAGGCCGCATTACCCCGTCTGGCCCTATCAGCAACTCCTGTAAATATTACCGACATTCTAAATAAGGCAAAGGATAAATGGAAATTAGTCAATTTTTCCTTCAGATTGGATTCCTGATGATAAATATCTATGAACTCTTCGATTGAAGGCAATCCCTGCTCCTTCAAATTCAAATCCCTTATCCCATGTCCGTATTCGTCTGAATTCAGGAACCATGCATAGGCACAACAATTGGCCAAATCTGCCAGAGGATGTCCCAAAGTTGACAATTCCCAATCCAGAACACCCTCAACTGAAGGATGTTTTGTGTCGAAAACAAGATTGCCTATTCGATAATCACCATGAACCAGAGTTGTTTCATCATCGTCAGGAATATTGTCAGCCAACCACCCTGTAAGGTGATTGATATGCCTGTTATCTGATGGCTTGGAGAGATGCCATTGCTTGCTCCATCGGTGAATTTGACGTGCAAAGTAATTCCCATGCTTGCCAAAGGTATCCAAGCCGACCTTGTGGATGTCAACAGCGTGAATTTTCGCCAACATCCGTGCCATTTCAAAATACATTTTTCTTCTTTGGGTAATATCAACTCCTGTTAGGAAGTTGTCGTGGAAAACCCGACCAGGAATATAACTCATGAGATAGAATTCTGTCCCAACGACAGATTCATCCTCACAGTGTGATATCATTTTGGGAACCTTCACACCTGTATGTTCCAATGCTTTTTGAACACGAAACTCTCGGGAGACTGAATGTGCGGAAGGCAGTAAAACACCATCAGGACGTCTTCGAAGAACATAGACCCTGTCGTTGTACGATAGAATATAGGTTGGATTGGATTGACCACCTGTTGTTTTCTGGATATGGAGGTCACCCGTCAAGTCGGGAAACATGTTCTTGAGAAACCTGTCAATATGATGGCAGTCTATGTCCACGCTTGCAACCCAACTCCTAATTTAATCTATGTAATTACTACGCCATGCAGAAATCGAATGTTTCCAAAGTATATATTTGAATTGCAATCATCAAAACCACCCGAATTCAGATTTTTATTAACCGACCAAACTGCATAATATTGTCTTTTCTCTAGATTAAATAATAGGTTTTACTCATGATGAAAAATTGTGTAGAAGAGCATTTTTCCTGGCCATGCCAGACCTCAAATAATGAAAAACTTTAGGAATGACGGTATGAATGTAACTAGAAATGACAACAAGGTGGCATTGATCACCGGTGGAGCTACAGGAATAGGAGCCTGCTGTTCCCGGGCCATGGCTCAAAGAGGATATAATATTGTAATCAATTATTTTGATTATCCGGAACAGGCAGAAAAAGTGGTTTCTGAGTGCGAGAACCTTGGTGTCAGGGCCATTGCCGTTTATGGCGATGTTTCAGCCGATCAGGAATGTCGGAATGTTGTTGCAAGAGCGGTGGAGACTTTTGGAGGGATAGATGCCCTGATTTGTTGTGCTGCGACCACCCAATTTACCCAACTCACCGATCTTGAAAACCAGAACTCGGAAGATTTTCTCAGAATTTACGGCGTCAATGTAATTGGAATTTACCAGATGGCCAGAGCCTCGGCACCATATCTAAAGAAAAGTAACAATGGAGCTATCGTAAATTTTTCCTCGATTGCTTCCCAAAACGGAAGTGGGAGTTCACTGGGTTATATTGCCTCCAAGGGTGCCGTAAATTCCCTTTCGTTTGCATTGGCAAAAATGCTTGCTCCGAACGTGAGGGTAAATTGTGTTTTGCCGGGTTTTGTAAACACAAACTGGTTTTTGGATTATGTCGGTCAGGAAAGACTTGATCAGATCAAGGGTGAATTTGCACAAAATTCAGCACTGCAGGACATCTGTGAACCAGAGGAGATTGCCCAAGCTGTGGTATTTTTAGCGATAGATGCAACCAAAACAACAGGTCAATTGCTACTATCCGATGCCGGATCAACACTTGGCCCATCCATTGAATATTCTCCAACCAATTGAGATCGAATCAACGAATATTGGTCTCGGGGTCTCCAAGAATGTGCTTGAGGCGGGCGAATACATCAAATCCCATTTGTTTCAGGGCATGGATTATATCAATTGGCACCCAATTTTCAGCAATTTTGCCATCTTCCAGCCGATAAAAATCCATTACCCTCATGCCAATTGTCTTGCCTGTTCCGGGCAATCCCAACCATTCCCCCTTATGAGTTGCTTCCACCGAGGGCCACCCTCCGGTTACAGCAAAATTGCCTTCTGATATTCTTATATAGTGCCCCGAGCCCTTTCTATCCGGGAATGCATTCAGGAAGGGTATCTGGTGATGACACCTGAAACCGGTCAAACCACGGGATGTACCTATGCCGGATGCTGCATAATATTGAAAATTGGGTGTCCAGTATTCATCCATAGGCATGGATTCAATGTTTATTCCATCGAATTGATGGAGAGCATGGTGCATTTGCAGGACTACCTCAATTGACTTGTTATCTTCCGAAGGGCTTTCCAAGTCATCCCTTACACCATCAGAGGTTGCCGGACCAGGCCACAATCCCTCACTCCCAAGTGAAGGTACCAGAGGCCATAGCCCAACCTGATTCATTAAATCGAGAAAATCAACCAAAACATAGGAGTGGGATATTTTACCTTCCACCAAACGGTGTACTTCACAACTTCGTAAATTGACCACCTTGTGGTTGGCTGGAATGCCACATAAGGGCTTCCGGAATGTTCCTTGGTAATGGCTTAATGACGCAACCATTAGATTGCCAGCCATGGAAAAGGCAACCCTATCATCCGGTACATTTTTTCCCATTACGAAAATGCTGTCCCTTCTTTCGAGATCGGGAAGGGCTTCCCTGATGCTTTTCCAAACGCCATTGATGGAATCAATCCCCTGCAATTCGTTAAATGGATGGCTTCCCCACCATTGGGCATTAGGGTGATAACACTCCTTTGCATCCATACCTTCGGTTAAATCGTGGAGATTGGTTCGTACATTTTTTTTCAACATGACAGAGACTTTCAGGTTATTGATTTTGAATGTGCAAAAATAATATAAGCCAAGATTGCCTTCAAGAAAGCGGTATAGATTCTATCAAGATAACAACTGGCATTACTTTTTTGGTTGAAGGAGATTACCCGAAGATATGCTGTATTTTTATGTAAAAATCCACTTAAAACTAAGTTTGGTATGACAAAAAAACCAATTGTTGCTTGTAAAGTGGAAAAAATAACTATAAACCGTTCCAATCCCAATTCTTGGGATAGTTTAGTAATTATCATTACATATTTTGGAGAAAACCACATGAAAATTTTAACCAAAACTTTGGTTTTGGCCGGTTTTGCAGTGACTTTGGTTGGCTCAAGTATCTATGCAGATACTATCCGTTTTTGGACAACCGAAGAGCAACCCGCCCGTTTAGCTAGACAACAGGATATGGCAGCACAATTTGAAGCTGCTTCCGGTATTTCTGTTGAAGTAATTCCGGTTACGGAAACCGATCTCGGAACACGTGCAACTGCAGCTTTTGCAGCAGGAGACCTACCGGATGTAATTTATCACCCACTTCAATATGCCTTACCCTGGGCCGAGGAAGGGATTCTTGATACCGGAGCAGCCACCGATGTGCTGAATAGTCTTGGTGCAGATACCTTCTCACCTGGTCCGATTGCGATGGCTGCCTACGGTGAAGATGTCACTTCCGTACCGGTAGATGGCTGGACACAAATGGTTGTTTACCGCAAGGACAAGTTCGATGAAATGGGTTTGCAACCGCCGACCACTTATCAAAATGTCATTGATGCGATAGCTGCCCTTCACAATCCACCCGAGATGTACGGTTTTGTAGCAGCTACTAAGGTTGATGAAAACTTCATGAGCCAAGTGCTGGAGCATGTTTTCCTAGCCAACGGGGTTTCCCCGGTAGACAGCGATGGGTTCGCCCCATTAGATGTTGACGCAACCACAGAAGTTCTTGAGTTTTACAAGGCCATAGCCGAAGCTTCACCTCCGGGAGAACTCTATTGGAAGCAGTCCAGGGAATTGTATTTTGCCGGTCAGGCAGCAATGATCATCTGGTCACCATTCATCTTGGATGAACTGGCAGGTCTTCGTGATAATGCACCCCCAACGATCAATGATGATCCAACTTCACCAGAATTGGCCTCGAAGACCGGAATTGTTACCAACTTCGCAGGACCCTCTAATCCTGATGGAGCTGCATGGGGAGATGTCAGATACTTTGGTATCACCACTGATGCGGATACAGATGCGGCGATGGCATTTGTTGAGTTCTCGATGAACGAGGGTTATACACAAACCCTGGCCATTGCGCCCGAGGGCAAGTTCCCCGTTCGCGCCGGTACTGCAGATGATCCGGATATGTTCAAGGAAGCTTGGTCAATGCTTCCGGTCGGTGTGGACAGAAAAGCCCCGCTGGGTGACCTCTATTCGCAGGACATGATCGACGAGATTGTTGGTGGACTTGATGTCGCCCAAAGATGGGGTGTAACCGAGGGACAACTTTCCTTGGCATCGAAGATTATCAACAGTCAGGTCATCAATCGTTTGGTAAGGGAATACATCGATGGCAACATGGATGCCGCAGCAACCGTGGCTGCCCTTAACAGCGAATTGGCTGCAATAAACTAAAATTCTTCTTGGCAGCGGGGTTCAACCCGCTGCCATCATGCAAATTATTCGGAATTTGATGGAACCACCTAAAGGGCGAGGAAAACTAGCTCAAAGAGATGCCAGATTTGCCTGGTTTATGCTTTTGCCTACAGTGATAATCGTATCACTGGTTGTAATTCTACCCCTATTTGCCATCGTCTGGATAAGCGTAAAGCCAATTGATCTTGGCGATTTACGACCAACAACCCTAGTCATCAGGGAAAATGTTCGAACTGGTGGTGAAGTATACGAAGTCGAATATCGTGTACGAAACTCATCGCAGGAAGCACCAATTGCCGATGCAGGGTTTACGGACATAATACCTTCCGAGATTGAGTTACTAGAACTGCCCGAAAACTGTTCACTGTCCCAGGGAAGTAATCTGGATTGTGATTTCGGCAATATAGAAGGAGGATTCAGGGAAAGGTTCAGAATTCCGGCAACAATTACGGGGTCACCCGATGTTGCGGAAGATCTGGCAGAAGAAAGTCAACCGCGGGCGAGGGGAGATGCCGACAGTGTATTGACCAACACTGAATTCACCTTTGACAATTTCAGGAAACTGTTTGACCAGAAGGAATTTTTCACGGTCCTGTGGACCACCTTGTTCTATACATTCTTCGGGACGGTGGGGGCGCTTGTCTTCGGTTTGTTTGCAGCCTTGTTGCTCAACACCAGTTTCCGGGGTCAGGGCATACTCCGGGGATTTTTCCTTTTCCCTTACGTAGCACCAGTAATTGCTGTAGCCTTTACCTGGATAAATTTGCTGGATCCGTTTTCGGGGTCCATAAACACCCTGATTGTTCAGATGGGTTTAACCGAGGAAGCCATCAATTTCTTTGGGCAAAGACCATTGGCCCTGATCATGGTAACCCTGTTCGAGGTTTGGCGCTATTTCCCACTTTCCTTCCTGTTTATACTTGCTCGCATGCAGGCCATTGATTTTGACATGTATGAAGCTGCAGATATGGATGGAGCATCCCCATTCCAGAAATTCTGGTACCTGAGCATTCCCCAATTGCTAGGGATCTTGAGCATTTTGTTCCTGCTGAGATTCATTTGGACCTTCAACAAGTTTGACGACATTTTCCTATTGACAGGAGGTAATGCGGGAACAAGGACCTTGACAGTCAATGTTTATGAACAGGCTTTCGGCATATCAAACATAGGTGCCGGTGCGGCTGTTGCCGTTATCATCATGCTCTTTCTCCTGTTGTTCAGCCTTTTCTTTTTCCGTTTCATCAGCCAGGAGGAAGGCTTGTGAAGCGTTTGTATTATGGTTACATCACAGGGCCTATAATTGGCATATTCTGGACTTTGGTGGTTTCCACTTCAGTTTCAATACTCATGGCCTTTGCAACAGGCGGCGCCTTTTTACCCACATTGTGGGGCAGCATTCTGTCGGGCTTACTTCTGGGCTTGTTGACAGTCCGATTCCAAAGCCACTTAATAATTATACCGGCAGCCTTTATGCTTGCCATAATTCTGCCATTCGTGAGTTTGGGCCCATTGGCTTATGGAGATAGCATTCCATTGAGCATGCAGGGACTAAGCTCATTGTTGTTCAGTATTGCTACTGGGTGGGCTCTGGTCAAATACCTGACGGATTGTCCTTGGGGCAATTTGACCAGACATGAATTTGAGGAATGTTTTATTCGTTTTCTGACCGGTTCAGGTCTGGTTTTCTTTACGGCCATTGTCCTGATTCCTTTTTATGTCATGGTCATGACCAGTCTTAAATCCCAACAGGCACTTTTGCTTAACCCCTTGGATTTTTCCTTGGATTTCGAAAAGGGATGGGGATTACTGCGTAGTTATTTTGAGTTGTTCAACGATTTCAACTTTGGAACCTACATGATAACCAGCTTCGTTGTTTCGATCACGACGGTTGTAATCACATTGTTGTTCAGTGTGCCTGGGGCGTATGCCATTGCCAGATTCAGATTTGCCGGCCAAGGAGCCCTTTCTCGTTCCATATTGTTGATTTACATGGTGCCGATGATCGTTCTTGCTCTCCCAATCTATGTTGTTTTTTCCACAACTGGTCTCAGGAATACAATAATTGGTATCATTTTGATTTATCCGGTGACAACCATACCTGTTGCCCTTTATATGCTACAGGGTTATTTTCGGGGCTTGCCCACAGAAGTCGAAGAGGCTGGGTTGATGGATGGCTTGTCCCGGCTAGTCGTGATTTGGAAAATAACCTTGCCCTTGAGCCTTCCGGCTCTGGCCTCGGTATCGCTGTATGTGTTCATGAT
>WTGT01000341.1 GCA_011523445.1 Paracoccaceae bacterium | reverse complement strand
GGGTTATTTTATCGATGAGAGGAAATCTGATTCTAATCTCGCCCTTAGCATCACCACTGACAAAAACCGGTGTCAGATTTGCCTTGGCAATGAAATTGAAAGGGTCCAGATCAAGCAGTACAAACAAGGGGTAGATTTTGCCATCCACCTTCATGTGAACCTCTGAAGGGATTTTGTTGTTGGTTAGCTTGGGTATATAAAAACTGCTGCCATCCAGAGTCAGTGTGCCATTTTCAAATGCTTCTGTATATCCCTCCTCCATTTGAAGGGACAGGTCATTTTCGGTCAAGGTAGCGTAACCGCTCCCATTGACTATCGGAGGAAATCCTTTCAGATAGGTAAAATCGACATCAGAAAAAGTATAGGTGATTTCCAGCTGAGACTTGTCATTGCGAAGCAAAGTCAATCCACCTGTCATATCATTGATTTCGCCGGAATGAATGTTCGTTTTCAACCATGCTCTAGTCTTTGCCACAAGATTTAATGGCCAGAATCTGATTAGTTCATCCTTGGCTAGATTCCTTGACCAAAACTGGATGGTTCCAAGTTTTTCCTGATTATCAAGTGTAAAATTACCTACACCCCAAATCTGGGCCCCCTTTTGCCGGATATGGGCTTGAGCTATCTTCAGCTGTCTTTTCTCCAGGTCAAGTTGCAGATCAAAATTCCCTGTAATGTTATCCAGCGTTTCTTCAAATATCTGGCCTTTTTTCAAAGTCCCCTTTTCTAGAACAATGTTGCCAACCAATTGTGGATAAAAATTGGATGTTTCAGCATATAGATTTCCATTTGCCAAAATTGAAAAGTACTCGGATTCCGCAGACAACTCATCAATTTTGATAATATTTTGCCCTGTACCCAAAGGATTTTTGAAGGACAGATACAGATTGTCGACATGGAGGTTATTGTTGTTGACAGGCAATACAAGTGATGAACCCTTGAATTCACCTCCCATTTCAGAAGTAATCCAGTTGTACCCTGCCCTAAGAGAAATTTGTCCCTCATCATTTTTCTGCCGAAACAGTCCGGGAACTTCATTAGCCTGCAAACTGTAAAGTGTTGAAAGCAGTTTTTGAGGTGCGGTAATTTCACCAGAAATGGTTTCATCATCAAATGATAACTGCAATTTGATATCATCTGCCGAACCAATGGTTAGTTGTTGTTCCGTACCCCAGTAATCAATTTGCCTAATGTCGAAGAAACCTGAAAATGGTGATGAACTTTCATCATTGGAAATTTCAATCTTGCCAGAGGCTATCAAAGAGACCGGGTCCAATTCTATAATCAATTCATCAAAGTTGAATTCCTGTCGCTGGAGTTCTCCGGCAAAATTTACTTGCACTTCATTATTTCGATTGGAGGTGACCAAGGCCAATTCGATCGAACCTCCAATCCCTATCCCATCATGAGGCAAGGTATTTAGATTGATGTTACCCCTCGAGGAAAAGGCAGGTGAATTTCTGTCCCAAATTGAAACGCTACCCTCGTCCAAAGTCAGATTGTATGAAAAATTCAAACCCTTGGATTCAAGAATTCCATTTACCCCTATCTTTCCAACCGATTCGGACAAGGGATTAACCTGTGCTTTTTCACGTAAATCAAATACACCATAATATGATGGGCCGGCATCAACATTTGCCTGT
This sequence comes from Paracoccaceae bacterium, assembly GCA_011523445.1. Classification (GTDB taxonomy): domain Bacteria; phylum Pseudomonadota; class Alphaproteobacteria; order Rhodobacterales; family Rhodobacteraceae; genus MPNP01. The sequence goes on along the minus strand of WTGT01000341.1, from coordinate 397 downwards.
CCCAATACAAACTTGCCATCTATATCTAGGGGTAATTCTGCAACTGATATATTAATTCCCTCGGCAATCAAGCCGTCAATTTGTTCATCATACCTCAAGGGTATGTCAAAACTGGATCTTCTGGCATCATTGGCCGGAATGTCTGGGTCATTAATCCAACCAAAGTGACCATTCAACGATTTGATGGTTCGTTCTGAACTCAACTCCCCTGATACATTTCCGGTAAATTTGCTATTTTCCTGCAATAGATAGGCAATTAATGAACCTTCCTCATAGTCAGAAGTAAAGCCAGTGAATTCTGTCTCAATGTTATACCTTCCCGTTTGGCCTTCGAAGGGAATCAGAAATGCAAAGGATACTTTTCCCGAATGATCTATTCCTTCACTTACACCCACCT
>WTGT01000116.1 GCA_011523445.1 Paracoccaceae bacterium | reverse complement strand
GATTGCTAACCCTAGTATTCTGTAGGGCATGGAAGTTTTCGGTGGTATAAAATTCCCGGTCGTTCAGCAACTTTTCCGTATTAGGTGGCAAGATCGGGCTGGTGGGCAGTAAGAAACCATCATATCCACAGGTTTTCTTGTTCAGGGATTTGCGTAGGGATTTAAGTTCCCTCAAGGCACATAAATAATCATCACCAGAATATTCCTTGCCATGAAGAAATCTATCTCGAATGGGTGCAAACATTAAGTCTGGATTGGCTTCAATGACCTCTTTCCATGTTGAATAGCCTTCAACACAATATAAACAAGCTGCCAAGGCCAAGGCTTGATCGATTTCAGGAAAAAATTCCTTACTGATGATAGCTCCCTGATCCTTTAATTTCCCAATACTGAGTTCAAACCCCATTCGAGGTTCTTCCCGAATGAATTCCATGGATTGTGATTGAAGAATTAGGAAGGATTTCCCCTTTAATGAGGTATGGGTTAAATCTATGGGATTTTTTTGGATAAATGTCGAATACAACAGGGAAGCGTCAGAGACAGTGCGGCAAAGCGGTCCTACCGTATCTAAACTGGAGCATAATGGCACAACACCTTCCAAGGAAATTTGATCATGGGTTGGTTTGAATCCTACAAGATCATTCCAGCAAGCTGGTGCACGAATCGAACCACCGGTATCTGAACCAATTCCGGCTGCAGCCATGCCAAAGGCAACTGAGGCCGCAGCACCTGATGATGATCCCCCTGCAACAGCATCCAGATTATTGATACATGGTGGTGTTCCTGTATTTGGATTTAATCCTAAACCTGAAAAGGCGAGTTCACTCATATGGGTTTTACCTATACAAACCAACCCGGCATTGGTGGCAATTTGAAGTACCTTTGCATCGTTTTTGGGACGTCTTCCTTTCAAAAGGAGGGAACCTGCTTCAGTCAAGTAATCATGGGTATCATAAAGATCCTTCCAGGAAATCGGTACACCATCGAGAGGTGAAAGGCGCTTGCCACTTTTTGATCTTTGCAAAGCAAATTCAGCTTCCTTGAAGGCCCTTTCCCTAGTTAGGGTAGTAAATATCCTGCTGGAAACCGGATTGCTGTCAATGACTCTGTAGTATTCTTCCAGAATTTCCCGAGGATCCAATTCCTGGCGATCAATTGCTTTTCCCAATTCCTCAGCGGTTTGATGTATGATATCTGTTGTCATGATGAATTATATATTCCTGAATTTCACTTCTGCGAATTTTGACAAACATTAAATCTATTTGGATCAAATATGAAACCCGAATTTGAAATTGTTGTAGTCGGTGGGGGATTAGTTGGATCCCTGTTGACCCATTCCCTGTCCAGAGCAGGATTCAAAGTAGCCATGATTGAAAAAGGAGACCTACAAAAAAGAACTGTACATACAGGCAGGGCATTTGCCCTTTCCCTAGCCTCGTGCAACTATCTGAAAGCGTTGGGTTTTGCAGATATCCTTGAACAATACGGCAATCTTATCAAAGGTGTCATTGTAACTGAAGGAGAAGCAGGCAAAGGCTCCCGTGAAGGTATTTTGGAATTCATGCCAAGTGAAATCGGTGAAGAGTCATTCGGTTGCATGATCCAGGAAGAAAATCTCCTTGAGGCAGTTGGTGAAAGACTCAAGAAGAATAAAGCAGTCAGAATTTTTTCAAAAACTGCTGTGGAAGATGCGTCTTATGACGATGGTTCCCTGATAGTAAATCTTTCAAAAGGTAAATCCATTCCTACCGAACTGTTGGCTATTTGTGATGGCAGTCAGACCAGCCTGGGTTCACGGCTTGGTTACTCTCATATCAAGAAGAATTACAGGCAGAGAGCCATCACATGTACGGTCCGGCACGAGAAATCAAATGAAGGTTTGGCCTATCAGTTTTTCATGCCGACTGGTCCCATTGCATTCCTTCCTCTTTCCAACCATTCAGTCTGTATCGTATGGACCAATACCCAGAAAGAAGTAAATCGATTGGATCAATTGGACGATGATCAGTTTTTGGAGGAATTAAGACCTGCTTTTGGCACATTTCTGGGTGATATTTCACTGGAAGGTCCAAGAGTTTCGTGGTCCTTGGAACTCTCGATGGCCAGAAAAATGGTGGGGGCCAGATATGCCCTACTCGGTGATGCAGTTAGAAAGATTCATCCCTTGGCAGGTCAGGGATTGAATTTGGGGTTGAGGGATGCAGCTGCATTCCTGGAAATTGTCGAGTCAGCAAAACATCGAGGGGAAGACATTGGTTTTCCTACCGTATTGGAAAGATATCAACGATGGCGTATGTTTGATTCCGTATCCTTTGCTGCGGCAACCGATTTTTTTAATTGGGCCTACACCAGCTCCATACCGGGAAATCACTTGGCCCGTCAACTTGGAACTAGTATTATTTCACGCATTACACCCCTCAAAGGGTATCTGATCAGGGAAGCGGCGGGTTTGTCTGGTGACATACCCGAGTTGATGAGAAACAGGTAGGGTTTAAGGATTTACTCGACTTTTCGGGCTTCATCAGGAAGCATGATGGGTACCCCATCACGAATTGGGTATGCCAGATTGGCAGCCTTGGATATCAATTCCTGTTTTTCTTTGTCGTAAGCCAATTGACAATGGGTCAGGGGACAAACAAGAATTTCCAACATGTGCCGATCAAATTTGCGTTCTTCTTCCATCTTCCATCAACCCTATGAGAATATCAGCGAGGAAAGTTTTCTTCTGCCCTTGAGAGCAATGGGATCCTCAGGCTTCAAGGAACTGAATATTTTCAGCAATTGTTCCTTGGCTGCTCCGTCATTCCATTCCTGATCACGCCTGAAAATCTCCAACAACTCATCAATGCCTTCCTGCACTTGATCATTTGAATAGAGTGCAATTGCCAAATCAAACCTTCCCTGCAAATCATCAGGATTGTTTCTGAGCTGTTCGGCCAGTTGGTGGGTCGGACCCGAAGCCTTGGCCTGTCGCTTGAGTTCAATGTTGGAACGAACACCATTGATTTCCCTGGAATTGGCAATGGCCGGAGGTACCGCTTGAAGCATGGCTTCGGCCTGATCCAGATTGTCCGAAAAAATATGACAGGAAATCAACCCGGCATAAGCAATGGGGTTTTCAGGATAGTCCTGCAAAACAGTGGCAAAGATCTGGGAAGCTTCGGCCACACCCCCACTTGCCAACAATTCATTTGCTTCCTCCAAAATTTCCTCAACTGTGGTACCACCGCTTTTCTTGACAATTTCTGCAAGGAATTTTTCAATCTCGGCAGCCGTTTTGGCCCCTGTGAATCCATCGACTGGCTGACCATCCATAAAGACATATACTGTAGGAATTGACTGGATTCGCAACTGAGCAGCAATGTTTTGATTGGCATCGACATCCAAGCGTACGAGTTTAATCTTCCCCCTGGTCTTGTTGACCGCACTTTCGATTATTGGTCCCATGGTTTTGCATGGACCACACCAGCTAGCCGTAAAATAGGCCAATACAGGGGTTGTTTTGCTTTCTTCAACAACATCCGCCATGAAGGTCTCTGTAGAACCTTCCTTTACAAATGACTCAGTTGAGGGATTATTGAGATCTAGCATTAATATGTTTCTCCTGCGAATGAGTTGATGAAGATATGGGGCAGAAGGTAGGTGATTTCAAAAAAAAATTACTACCTTCCAGTATGATTAAATTAGAAATTCATTTTGACCAAATTAGGAATTTGTATTCTTCGATGCCTATGATTTTTTCACTCAAAATAGCCAATTTTTCGGTTCACAAATAATATCGGGTACAATAGAAAATGTTGCAAATCTCTATAAACAGGGAAACCTTCCTTCTCAAATCATCACAATTTTCTTACAAATATTCTTGGCCTGGAAGATATATTTTATGATCCATTACTAACAATGACTTCCTTGGGAAGTTCAGGCATTTATTTGAATGATAACAAAATGCTTTTGCTGATTGCAGGATTTACTCGGAAGGCAGAAGAACCGGACCAATTTCGGAGAACGACAACAAAACCTCGGATCCCACCTTAAGAGGTTTATCAACATCGTCCATAACCATGAATACCTGCCCAAAGGAACCTTCTATCGTATATTCCATCCTGACTCCAACATAGGTCGATTTGACAATCGTTGCAGGTATGCCTGTATCCTGGCCCACCAACAGTCTGGAAGGACGTACTGTGAGAACCGCGGGTCCCGGTTTAAGACCACGAGAGGGTAATTGATGATGATACCCCTCGATCTCGATTGTTGCCACATTATCCTTGACTTCTGTAATCGTGCATGAAATCAGATTTGCTTCACCAATGAAGTCGGCAACAAAACTGTCGTTAGGGGAATCGTAGAGTTCTCTCGGGGTTCCGATTTGGGCAATGGCAGCGTTTCGCATCACGACAATTTGATCCGAAACTGCCAGAGCTTCCTCCTGATCATGAGTAACATATACGACCGTGAGTCCAGTATCTTGCTGGATAGCTCGAATATCCTCCCTTACCTGACGGCGAAGTTTGGCATCAAGATTGGAGAGTGGTTCGTCAAAGAGGAGAACTTGTGGTTCCAATACCAAGGCCCTGGCCACTGCGACCCTTTGCTGTTGACCTCCCGAAAGTTCACTTGGTAACCTGGAACCGAATCCTTCCAGGCCAAGTAAGGCCAAGCCCTGATTTGCCCTATCTCTGGCTTCCTCCTTGTCAAAACCGGAAAAGGTCAGGCCATACATGACATTTTCAAGGACATTCATATGGGGAAACAATGCATAGGATTGGAAGACCATGGTAACATCCCGTTCGGTAGCAGGCAAAAGGGTGACATCCTGGTCACCAATGAGAATGCGACCTGAAGTTGCCAGTTCCAGCCCGGCAATCATTCTCAGTGTTGTCGTTTTTCCACAACCGGACGGACCCAACAGTGTCACAAGTTTTCCAGCTTCAATATACAGATCGATATTGTCAACAGCAACAATATCCTTGCCAAAAATCTTGGTTACACCCTCGAACCTTACGGGAGCAGCCCTTCTTCCCAATCTTATGTTGTTCATACCCTCACCTCAGTCCCTTGAAGCGCCCTTCTGCCAATCTGTACTCTTCCAACGAGAAGTTGCAGCATTCCCACCACTGTCAGCATGACAAAGATCAATGTTGTTGAATAAGCTATGGCAAGACCATAGTCATTGTTCTCGACACGCCCGATTATATAGCTGGTTGCCATATCATATTCTGCCGAAACAAGAAAAATTACCGCCGAGATGGCAGTCATGGCACGGACAAAACTGTAGATAAGTGCTGCAAGTATTGCAGGCTTGAGAAGGGGCAAAATAACCTTGCGGAATGTATGCCAACTATTTGCACCTAGCGTCAGGGACGCCTCATCAAGTGATTGGTCCAATTGCGTCATCGATGCAATTCCAGCCCTTACACCGACCGGCATATTCCGAAAAATGAAACTTACCACAAGAATGACGCCCGTACCGGTTATTTCAATCGGTGGTACATTGAAGGCAAGGATATAGCTTACTCCGATTACAGTTCCAGGAATGGCAAAGGATAACATGGTTCCGAATTCGAAGGCTTGCTTGCCGGCAAAATTCTTGCGAGTAAGCAGATAAGCTGTCACGATTCCCACCGCAGCAGTCAAGGGGGCAGCTATTCCAGCAATTGTAATCGTCGTCCAGAAACTGTCCCAAGCAGCCCCTGACCACCGGATGCCTGAATCCTCAATCCTGACCGAAAAGGCTGTAATATAGTGCTTGAATGTCAACGTGTTGTTTACCCCCCAGAGTTCAACCACACTGCCGTAAACGATCATGCTGTAGACAACGAGGGTAAAAAGAGCCCATGCGACTGCAATTGTGATGACAAATATCGAAAGCCCACGGGGTAGGTGGGGATGCATTCCCGCATCTCCCTTGCCTGTTACCGTCGTATAGCTTTTTTTTCCCAACCAGGCACGTTGGGCATAAAAGGCTGAAAGGGTAAAGCATAACAGAACTATCGCCAGAACGGCGGCTCGCCCCTGATCGTATTGTGCCCCAACGATTGCAAAGAAAATCTCGGTTGACAATACATCAAAATTCCCACCCAGAACCAGTGGGTTGCCAAAATCTGCCATGCTCTCGATGAATCCAAGTAAAAACGCATTGGCTATACCCGGGCGCATGAGTGGCAAGGAGACAGTTTGAAATGTCTGGGAGCTATTGGCCCGCAAGGTCTGTGCTGCTTCCTCCATTGCCGGAGACACTCCTTCAACAACACCTATCAGAACCAGGAAGGCAATTGGGGTATAGGCCAGGGTTTGTGCGATCATTATACCAGGCAAACCGTAAAGCCACCTGGTAGGTTGTACACCAAACAGGTCCGCTATGAATACCGTAACGGTACCAGATCGGCCAAACAGCAGGATCAAGGCAAGTCCTATTACAAAAGGTGGTGTGATAATCGGAAGTACGGTCAGGGCACGCAATGATCGCTGATATCGAAATCTGGAACGGGTAGCAACAAGGGCAAAGGCCAAACCAAGCATGGTGGTGGTAAATCCTACTATAATTGCAAGGAATAGCGAATTCCATGCAGCCCCGCACCTGCCTCCAGACAAACAAGCCAACCCCCATAACCTGTCATCGAAAAATTTTGTAAAAAATACACCTATCGAATACTCTCCGCCATCATCAATGAAAGCTGAGAAAAGCATATTGGCAATAGGAAAGCCAACAAAAACCAGTACGATTACAATTACACCACCAATCGCCCCGGTTACAAAAACATCCCCCCCGACTGTACCTCGCGCAGCAAGCCCCTGCGTAAACATGAATAAAAATGCAATGGCACAAAGCATTGCACCATACCCCATTCCGAATTGGCGATCCCCGAGATCACCAAGCAAGGATTCCAGCCAGGCAAAATTATATCCTCTTATGCCAATTGCGAAGCCTTGGGCGAACAGCCAAAAGAATCCAATCCCCCCGACCAAGATCAATCCCCGGGCAAAAAGCGGGTCAGATTTTCTGAGACCGATAAGGGTTATTGGAAAGGCAAGGAGAATTAAAACAGGTGATAGCCACAGCTTTTCACCTTGAACAAGCAGAAAGGCTGCGGGAGCATAATCTGAATCCATTGGATAGCCATCAAACACCCATCCAAAGGAGAAAAAACCATCCTCAATCCCATACCAGGGGAGGAGGCAATAACCAACCCACCCGACAATGATCCAGAGGATCAGTACCGGGCGGGTTGGATTGGTTACATCAAATGTCAAATGTCACTGAGGAAGGACAGATACTTCTTCGTCCCATTTCTGCAACAAACGCTTTCGTTCAGCCGAAGAGCCGTATTTCCTGAAGTCGTAATCTATCAATTGGATCTGACTCATGTCCGGTGCAGACGGTGAGGTCTCTGATGAACGATTTGACGGAACCTGAAAAGCGTTTACCTGAAGGGCCAGATTTTGTGCATCCGTGCTTAATGCCCAATCGTAAAACATTTTTGCTTCATCCAGATTTCGTGCACCATCGATAATCGACATTGAGCCGATCTCGTAACCTGTTCCCTCACAAGGGGCAACCACCACAATCGGGAAACCCGATACTGCCTGCTTGACGGCATCATGCATAAAAACGATCCCGATGGTATTCTCACCACGCCCTGCAGCCTTGATTGGAGCCGACCCTGATTTGGTATATTGGTTGATATTTTTATGAAGGCCCTTCATGAATTCAAATCCTTCATCTTCACCAAAAATCTGAACCATTGAGGCAAGGGTGGTATAGGCTGTTCCCGATGAGTTGGGATTGGCCATTTGTACATGACCCTTGTACTCGGGCTTGAGAAGATCCTTCCAGCATGCCGGAACCGGTAAATTGTTGGCTCCCAAAATATCGGAATTATAACCATATCCCAATGCTCCGGAATAAATTCCGATGGTTCGGTTTCCGGAACTCTCGGCCTGACTGATTGCCCAATCGTGCAGTTGGTCCCGCATTGGTGACAAATATTCCATGGTCAAACCTTCCTCGGCAGCCTGCAGATGGGGATCACCAGTTCCGCCCCACCAGATATCTCCTTTAGGATTTGAGGATTCTGCCCGAATTTGGGCAAAGGTTTCACCAGAAGATTTTCGGGTCATATTTACGTCAATGCCGGTAGCATCTTCAAAACTGCGTGCCAACAACTGGCACCAATCTTCCTGAGCGCTACAATAAAGGGTTAATTTGTCTGCTTGTGATGCATTAATCGATGCTCCCAGAGCAATCAATGTACCAGCAAATATAATAAAGGGAACCTCTATTAAATAGTTTTGCCACTCATTCCCAACATTTTTTTTCAAAA
>WTGT01000170.1 GCA_011523445.1 Paracoccaceae bacterium | reverse complement strand
ACCAATTTCGGGCTGGTTTATAGCAAAATTCTACACAATAGAAAAATCACACCCGATGAAAAGTTTTCTATTGAATTTCAATTGTCAAGGGTTAAAGTTAATAGCGAAATCATTTAAAAACATTAATTTATAGGAGAAAAAAATGAGTTCAGTTGAAAATCGTGTAGCAGGCTTGGCCAATAGTCTATTGAATATTTCCGACCGATCGGCCCTCGATTCCGAGGTTGGTGACTTAGGAGTCAATTCGGTTGATGCCGTTGCTTTCCTTAAGGCTGTAAACAGCGAATTCGGGACGGATATTTCGGCTGATCAGGCAGCTGGTTTCAAAACTTTGAGAGACTTGATCAACCACCTCAGTTAAATGGATGGGTTCCATTTAGTCCAGGTGGCATACCCATAGAATTAATTCTTTCGGAATTTAATTAACTAAAAGGGTTAATAATTTGATTAAAGGAGCTTTATAGAGTTGCTTTGAATATCTGGAGGTTGTGTGAGTGGATCTATGGGTGATTTTCATGCAGCTGAAACAAATGAAGTGACCTGGATAAGGCAATATTGCCAGATAAGGGATGTTCTCGTAATCCATATTGATTTGATCGCCGATGATGATTGCGAGGACAAAGCCTTGTTTTGGCTTGATCAAAAGGAAAGGGAACGCTTGAACAGGTATCGGTTTGACCGGCCTCGTCGTGAGTTTGTCCTTTCACGGTCAGCCATGCGACAGATTTTGTGTTGTTTTCTGAAATGCAGGAATGAGCAGCTTTCTTTTGAAACCAATGCCCATGGGAAGCCAATCCCCTTGGTTGATGGTACCCTTGCCAATGCCAGTGTAAACCTGACTCACAGCGGCAATCATGGTCTGGTTGGAATTGCCCCTGAAGGGCAACTAGGAATTGACCTTGAAGTTCCTGTTGAAAGACCAAATGTGGAGGGAATTGGCCAAATGGTATTTACTGACGATGAACAGTCTGAATTGGCAAGTGCCTCGGGGAAAGAAAAACTCAACCTGTTTTACCGGCTATGGACACTCAAGGAAGCCCTGATCAAGGCACTTGGGACAGGCTTTTCACTGAACCCAAACCAATTTGAGATTCCCCAAGGAATGCGGCAGGGGGCAAGCAGGGGAAAATTCAGATTTCCTCATTTACCTGATATTCAGTGGGAACTGGATTTCATTGGTAACAGGGATTTTGTTGCATCCCTGGCATATGCTAGGGAAATTACCCAGCCGTGAAGTTGGAAATTATCAAAATATATCATTTTGGAATGATAAGATTTCCAAGGGATTGTCTGTTTGAGAATTCGAGTAAGCCCTCTTTGAATGCAATTCATCTAAATGCCCTGTAGTATGGAGAATTCAGCGGAAGTTTGGGTGATACCAGAACCACTTTCGATCCATGAAGCAGCAATGGAAGATGGAGCAAGGATTTTCCTAAGGCGACACGGCAACCCCAAGGGCCAGAGGTTGGTTATATGCCATGGAAATGGATTGGCAATTGATTTGTACTACCCGTTTTGGTCACTTCTGGAAAAAGATTTCGACATCATTGTTTATGATTTGAGAAATCATGGCTGGAATAGCATAAGCGATCAAAAAAACCATAACCTTCCAAGCTTTGTCAATGATCACAACAAAATTCTTGAAGAAATAGACACCATATTTGGCAACAAGCCCAAAATAGGAATTTACCATTCGGTTTCAGCCCTTGCTGCCCTGCTTTCTCCGACAAATGGAAGTGAATTTGAAGCACGAATCCTATTTGATCCACCGGTCTGCAAACATGACGATTATCCTCTTGAGTTTGATATTGTAACCAGGAGGGTTGCCCGAATGACCAGAAACCGTGTTGAGTGGATCAGGTGTATTGAAGAATATGTCGAAGTATTGGATTGTCTTCCTGGGTTTAGCCGGATGGTACCTGGAACCTTGGATTTATTTGCAAGAACAACTTTTCGAAAGTGCAAGGAAAATAGCGGGTATCAACTCCGTTGTCCCAAGGATTATGAAGCCCAGATCATCTACCATGCCAGGTCTTTTTCTGTAATTGTCGATTT
>WTGT01000332.1 GCA_011523445.1 Paracoccaceae bacterium | reverse complement strand
CTTCAGTTTCGTGAACATCTTCAATTCGGGGAAGCCATTGACCTGAAAACATTGCCTTCCAACAGCGAATGGTCTCTGAAATTCCTTGCAGAATCAGCAGAAAACCGGCAACGGGAATCAAGGTCTTGAAGAAGTAAATCTGTATCCTTGCCGGACTGTTCCAACTGAACTCCTTGTATCTCCAACTATCCTGGGCAATTTCCCAACCGAACCAAAAAAGTGCCAGCATGCCCGGGAAGAAAAACAGGATATAGAGTACAAAATCTATCCTGGCTTGCCACTTGACTGGAAACAATCGATAAAATACATCACCCCTGACATGGGAATCCTGAGCCAATGCATAGGGACCTGCCATCAAAAACAAGGCTCCATACATCTGAACCATCATGTCAAAAACCCAAACAGTCGGGCTATTAAATACATACCGAACGATAACTTCATAAGAAACCGACAAGGTCAGAATTAGAATACACCAGCCGAAGGCTCTACCTATCCACTGGCTTATTCCTTCCATGCCATGAATTATCCGTTCCAAAACTTCCTCCTAAAAAAACACGAGGGATAAACCCTCCCCCGTGTTTTATATACGCTTGTTTTAACTACCGAAATAATGGTCGTAGGCCAACTTGTAATCTGGTTGATTCAAGTTCAGGTAATTCATTACACTCTCGGCGTAGGCCTTCTGGCTTTCAATGACCTTGGCAAAGAAGGGATCCTCATTGCTGAGTCTTTCGATAACGATATCCCATGCGTCCAACTGGGCTTTCATGACAGAATCAGGAGTACGGTACACGTTGACTCCGTAATCATTCTGCAAGGAAACCAAATCTTCTGCGTACTGGGTTGTATTATGCCAATAGAAATTGGAATTCTCAGCTTCAGCAGCATACTTCAAAATTGCCTGCAACTCAGGAGAAAGTGCGTTATACTTGCCCTTGTTAACAGTAACTTCAAAAAATTCCTGACTTTGATGGAATGAAGCCAAGTGGTAATGCTTGGAAACGTCCTGCATACCGAAATCCTTGTCAGAAGTCGGGTTGTTGAACTCCGCAGCATCAATGAGGTTGGACTTCATGGCAGGCTGAATCTCTCCACCTGGCAACTGAACAACACTCATGCCCATTTCAAGCAGAACATCAGCAGCCAATCCGACTGTTCGATACTTCAAACCTTCCATTTGACTGGCATCAGTGATATGTTCCTTGAACCATCCTAGCGGCTGGGCAGGCATAGGTGAGAAGAAGAATGATACCAAATTCAACTGAAGAGTATCCATCAACTCATTGAATAGTTCCTGACCTCCACCGTAATGGACCCAACCCAAAACTTCTTGGCTGGACCATCCAAAGCAAGGTCCTGTACCAAACAGTGAAGCCGTTGGAGATTTAGAATACCAGTAGGCAGGTACATAAAAGGCGGCATCCAGAACTCCACGATGAACTGCATCCTGCATCTGGCTTGTCTTGACGACAGAATTGACAGGCAGAACCTCGATTTGAAGTGCATCACCGGCCATTTCGTTGACACGTTTTACATAATTCTGGGTATTTTCATAAAAGATACCCCCACCCCAAGCACTCTGAAGCTTGAGAACCGTGGTTTCTGCCCTGGCAATTGACGGAGCAGATAATGCACCCGCAGCAGCACCAGCTACTGCAGCTCCTCTGATAAAACCACGGCGATTGATTTTGTCTGACATATAATTCTCCTTCCTTAATGGTTAATTTTATAAGTCGTAAATCTTATAATTTATTTTTTGAATGTTTACCAATAAATTGCTTCCAATTTTTCTTCTGTTCGTGTTCGGATTGAAATTGAACCGAAATAATTTAAATATTTGTTTGGGATTGGTACTTGATTTGGGGATGAGAAACAATGGAAACTACCGACGACTTGAATGCTGTTCCGATAACATTGTATAAATGGGCCGGCGCCTGGGGACCGTTTAAGGTAAAAATTCCATGTGGTGAATGCACTTTAACACTTGATATCATCAAGGACACCATGGAATCGGAACTGGCCGATGTACCTGCGAAACTAGAAGTTCGAGAATGG
>WTGT01000321.1 GCA_011523445.1 Paracoccaceae bacterium | reverse complement strand
TCGTGGAACCATTGGCGGAAGCCTGGCCAACAATGATCCATCTGCATGTTATCCAGCAGCAGCCTTGGCTTCCAATGCATCGATTACTACCAATAAACGGACCATTTCGGCTTCCGACTTTTTCGCGGGGTTGTTTGAAACCACACTTGACGAGGGTGAATTGATAACCCAGGTTGATTTTCCGGTTCCTGATGCAGCAAATTATCAGAAATTTGATCAACCTGCTTCAAGGTTTGCACTAGTTGGAGTGTTTGTAGCAAAGTATGGCAATGATGTAAGGGTTGCGGTCACTGGTGCTTCTGAAGATGGCGTATTCAGATGGTCCGAAGCAGAATCAGCCTTGGCAAGCAATTTTTCTTCGTCAGCCATTGATGGTCTTGAGGTTGACTCCGAGGGCATGATTGAAGACATCCATGGATCCAAGAGTTATCGGGCCAATCTGGTCAAGGTAATGACCAAAAGGGCAGTTGCAGCCTGTTGATCTGAATCATCTAATAGGTGAGGAGACTTGATCTCCTCCCTTTTGATTGCAAACATCGGTTAATTTGTCAGGAATGGTTGTTCCAACCAGCTTCCAGAGCCAGTAGGGTTTCCTTGACGGGTAATCCCCAATGATATCCACCCAAATTGCCATCTCTCCTGATAACCCTGTGACAGGGTATAATCCAGCTCAGTGGATTCCTGCCAACAGCAGTTCCAACAGCTCTCGAACTTTTGGGAGAACCGATGAGATTTGCCATGTCTGAATATGTGGTCACTTCACCTTCAGGTATGGATATCAAGGCCTCCCAAACCTTGATTTGAAATGGGGCACCGGAAACAAGGGCCCTGGTCGAACCCTTTAGCTCCAACAAGGGGTGAACAAGGTGATCAATAGTTTTCCCTCCCTGATGGAAACTGGCCCGTGGCCACCTAGAGCTCAGATCCCGCAAGGCTTCTTCTTTTCCCATGCAGGAAGTGAAGGCAATACCACAGAGACCTCTGTCAGTACCCATGGCCAGCATTTCGCCAAATAGACTGGGATACCATTGGTAGTACATTTCCAGTCCAGCACCCTTTTTTGCATACTCACCGGGGCTCATGGCCTCCCATTTGATAAACAGATCATGGAGTCTACTTTTACCTGAAAACCCTACCAAATCTGCGGTTTCTCCAGTCTTGTAATTGAATTGCAGCAACTTGCGTGCATGGATAAGGCTCAGATATTGTTGATATCTTTTGGGTGAAACACCAACCCATTTGGAAAACATTTTTTGGAGGTGTCCCTGACTCATGTTCATTTCGTTGGCGATGTCTTCCAAACTCAATTCAGCCGAATGATTTTGTTCAATGTATTGTAAAGCCCTGCTGATGACCTTGAAGTGGTATGAATTTTCCATTTCCATATTATCTTGTCCCATTATTGCAAAGGTTTTAATATAAGTGAGTTAAGCCAAAAATGTGTTCGAAATCTTGTGCAAAACAATGAAATTGAGAATTATCGCTGAATAACAGGATGGTGTGATGAAAAAAGTGGCGGATTATCAAACAATCGTGGAAATATTCACACGTTTTAGAAAGGAGAATGCTGAACCGAAGGGAGAGCTGGAGCATACCAATGCCTTTACCCTGCTGGTGGCGGTTGTCCTGTCTGCCCAATCAACTGATGTTGGTGTAAATATGGCAACCCGGAAATTGTTTCAGGTAGCGGATACACCGGAAAAGATGCTGGAACTTGGTGAAGAAAGGTTGATTCCCTACATCAAGACCATTGGGTTATACAAAAACAAGGCCAGAAATGTGATCAAGCTATCCGGTTTGCTGATGGAGAAATTTGATGGCCAGGTACCCTCATCAAGGGAAGCATTGGAATCATTGCCCGGTGTAGGAAGAAAAACGGCAAATGTTGTTTTGAACATGTGGTTCAAGCATCCTGCTCAAGCGGTAGACACGCATATTTTCAGGGTTGGCAATCGAACAGGCATTGCGCCAGGCAAGGATGTCATGGAAGTGGAGAGGGCCATCGAGGATCGTATTCCGGCTGAATTCCAGCAACACGCCCATCACTGGTTAATTCTCCATGGTCGCTATGTGTGTAAGGCAAGAAAACCCAATTGCGAGGAATGTATAATTGGGGAATTATGTGCCCTTAACGGAGTTTAAATGGCAATTTTAATGTAAAGTCAAATGAAACCATCAATTGCCAGTCTTTCGGTTAACCACTAAGATCAGGTATTGGATAATTGGGCAATCGCAGGAAATGGAGAAAGTCTGGTTGCCCTAAAATATGTATCTGAATTTTTCCCAAAATTGTAAAATTCCGAAGGTAATTTCCTCACCAAAATTGTAAAAATTCTAGGGAAATTCACACCCAACCTGCTTAAAGTAAACCATAAAAAAACCTCTAGGTGGGGGGGGGTAGAAAATCCATACAAACCCGGTAGTTACAAAATTTATTTTTTTTCTTGAGGAGGTCTTAAAAAACTATTGAAATATAAAAAATCGCCCTAATCTCAGAACTTGAAAACAATTCATTAATCACAAGTCACAAATTTGTGATTGTAATCAAGTAAAAATTTCACTGAGGAGGTCATGAAGCAGTCTAGAAGATTTTTCATTACATCAACTTTATCCACACTTGCCTTGACCGGATGTAGTGCTCCGAGGACTGCCCTTGAAGGTGAGTCATCTTCCTACACGAGCCAAATACTGAAACCGGAAAACAGAAATACTGTTTCCCATTGGATGGATGTTGCTCTCCAGCAAACTCGTGACCAACGTATTACGTCCCCCCGGGCTGCTTATAATTTCAGTCTAGCAACAACTTCGGGTTTCTTGGCTGCAAATGGTATTGAACAGGCATATGAGGAGAATTTCGGGATTGGTCCAGGTCCTGAAGGTGCACACCCGGAAGTTGCTTATGGAGTGGCCTTTGCCTTGGCCGCCGGTGAAGCATTCCAGACTCCATTCATGGTAGAGCGTAATATGTTTCTGAATCGCTTCCCGGATAATGAAGCAAAAACACTTGGGGTTGATTGGGGTGAAAAAGTTGCTGAAAAGTTGCTGGCTTTACGTACGGCAGATGGGTCAGAGCCAAGTAGGCTGAATTATTATCTTGGTAGATACCCACGACGACCCGATAGCCTCAGGTGGAGTCCGACCGGGCCATTTTACAGTACCACTCCCGGTCCTGCTTTCCCAACATTCGCCCGGGGATTGTATCCAGGATTAGGCAATGTCCATCCTTGGACAATGAAGACAAAATCCCAATTCAGGGCCAAGGAGTTCTACGATCCTGCAAGTCCGGAATTTGCCGAGATATATGATATGATTCGTCATCTTGGTGGGGAAAACAGTACGATTCGTACTGCCGATGAAACAGAAATTGCGATTTTCTGGGAGGATGGACCTTGGGGTATAACCGCACCGGGGCATTTTCTTTATATCGCCATTCAGATCTTGCAGGATGAAAATCTGTCATTCATTGAACATGCTCGTGCCTTCTCACTTCTTGGTATGACCCAATGTGATGCGGCCATTGCAGCTTGGGACAGCAAATACCATTATGATATTCTACGACCAGAAAATGCAATCAGGTATCGTGCCCCGGAACTTGGTAATTCTGATCCACGGGTGGTAAAGGAGCCCGGTTGGCGAAGTTTGATCCCCACCCCGGAATTTCCAGCCTATACATCAGGACATTCTACATTCGGTGCGGCTGGTACGGAAATGCTGGCATTGATTATAGGAAGGGATGAAGTTTCCTTTTCCGGACGAGCACCGGACCAGGTTTTGTGGCCCCAACTGAGAAACGTGGAACGGCACTGGTCAAGTTTGAGCCAAGTTGCGGAAGAAAATGGGATGAGCCGCCTCTATGGGGGTGTACATTGGGATCTCGATCACTCTGAGGGAATGAAAGCTGGCAAGGGAATTGCCAAGCAGGCATTTCACACTTTTTTTCCAAGAAGTGTATAAAAGTTGTATTGCCACATGAACAATCAATTAAGGTTGATCCTAGCCATATTCGTAATCGGTTTGACAATGGCAGGTACAACTAATGCAGAGACAAAGTTGCCTGCTTTTGAAAACCTTTCATTTTTGGAAAAACCTTTGGCCGCTGATTTGGGCTTTACGACCTTGGCTCTTAAAGGTGCTTTGGAAGGATTGATATTCGACTATGCGGGTGCAGGTGGTGAAAACGGTACCGGGTTCAACAGTAACTTCCAAGTTTCTGCACTCACCCAACTTCCAAATAGATGGCGCTTGGATGTGTCATATTTTGGGGAGGATGTCGACGACAAATATACCGACAAGACAACAGTTTCCATCGGAGGGGTATGGGGAACATTGATGGCAGGGAACGTATATGATACTGTCAGGGAACAGACTCGGCGTCAACCAGGGGCTGGTAATGCCTCATTGGCTTTTGACGATTTCATTGGAAAAACCGATGATTCAGGGGCTGGCTATTCTGGCAGATTCGGACCATGGATTGTTTCAGGATATGCCGATGGTGAAGGTGGTGTAGACCTTGGTGCAGTTTATCAGAGGCCTCAAGGGACAAAAGATTACCGATTTACTCTACGAACCATCTCCGGTACACATATGGCATCAAACGATGTGGGAGAGCCAATTACATTCGATACCGAAGGACTTGGTATCGTAGGTGAGTTGGTTTATGGCAGAAGCATATTTGATGTCGGGTTTGGTTATGAGCGATTTAAAAGTGAGGAAGAGAAGGCCAAGCGGCGGTTTGTTTCAGCAGGTGCAAGGACTAAAATTGACAACCTCACCATCTCACTCGAAGGGCATTATGGCGCCATAGAAGACGATGAAGAGGTTTCAACTGCTCTAGGTATCCAATATGACATATCCCGAGGATTATCAGCCAATTTTGGAATAAACCACTCCAAAGCCAAAGAAACCTCCAGTTCGATACGAAACACCGATACCGAGGAAACAAAAGCAATTTTATCATTGCGATATACCTTTTAACCCAGTTAAAAAGGTTACAACATTATCATATTAGCAAGAAAAGTGATTTTGTCTGGAGTGATTGGTTTGGAACTCGCAACAGCAACTGTAACATAACCCAAAATAAACCTTGAGCAATGGCCTATTCCAAGAAAAATTAGGTCAAGTTATATGACTTTGGGTAGTTAGATTGTATCCTCGATTATCGTGTCTTGGGGCCCTGTTTTTCAAAGCCGTACAATCTTCAATCTAGTTTTCAGGTCGGTTTGGCAGAAGGCATGTAGAAAACAGGTTCTTTCGGAAATATCTAGCATCTCTTGTGCCGTTTCATCAGGTTCTGAAGTTTCAAGATAGACATGGGTCTCGATTGGGCCTGCTTCACCTGTCTTGCCTGTTTCGCCAGTGGCACCGCCAAGACTGAAATGCGTATCCTGAACAATGCGGTAGTCGGGCAAATCAAGATTCAGCATTGATACGAAACGACCGAATTGGGTCATGAAACAAAACCCTATCCCTGCACTGATGAGCGAATTGGCATCCGGGGCTCGGCCATCCTCAGAACTCAGAAAGCGAAATGAGGTTCCATAGGGGGAATATTGCATTTGCTGTATTTCCTTCAGCCCATCCTCCCGCATAATCGCAACAGCACCGATGTTAAGTCTTCTGTCCTGCTCCTCGGCTAGACTTCCGGCAGCAGATGATGTCCCCCTTTTCACTTCTTTTTTCGGTGTTGGGCCAACCGGCTCCATTAAAGTCAGGGAATTGTCTTCAGCGATTGATTTGGCAAAATGGTTGCCGGGATCACCAAATAGATGACCTTCCAATTCAGCGACCTTATTGGTTGGTATTTCCCTACCATTTTTGCTCAACTTGAAAAGATTTGTCAGTTTTCCACGCATCAGTCCATTCAGGGGTGAAGCATAAGTGGCATTTACCAGAAACTCGTGTAAGGAAGCATCTTCCAAACTGCAGTCGATTTCTACCTGCAGGTCAATGTTTTCGGCACCTCCGACCATGGTTCTCTTGGGCATGGATCCCTTCATGGTGTAGTAGTTATCCAGGATAAGTTTCAGTTGGTGTATTTTGATTCCCTGGATTTTGGCCAATGCCAGAATTTCATTCATGTAACTTGCAACCATCCCACAAGAAAGGAAGGCCAAGGGACAGGGAGCTGCATCATGCCCATTCAGATAGGGCCCTTCATCTGATACCAGCCTCCAAGTCCTGCCCGTCAGGGAAGAACGGATGAGAGCCTCTTTTTGAAATCCGCTGAGTGAGCGAACCCAGGTACGGAGAGCTTCTCCCATTCGGTTTTCTGGAGCATCTATTGCTACCTCATCGGGATTGGCAACAGCAAAGAATGGATGTAACCCACTGGTACCTATGATGTTCTCACCTAGAGTTGCCATGTAATCCTTGAAATTTGATCAGTTTGCTCGGGGATGAGCAGACTTGTAAACATCCAATAGTACTGAAGTTTCGATTTTTGTATATGCTTGGGTAGTACTTAGGGAACTATGCCCCAGAAGATCTTGTATGACCCTCAGATCTCCACCGGCATTCAATATATGTGTTGCAAAGGAATGACGCAGGGAATGGGGTGTGGAATTGGCCGGTAGTCCAAGCGATATTCTGGCTCTTTCCATAGTTTTCCTTACAGCACGTTGATTCA
Organism: Paracoccaceae bacterium; assembly: GCA_011523445.1. Lineage (GTDB taxonomy): Bacteria > Pseudomonadota > Alphaproteobacteria > Rhodobacterales > Rhodobacteraceae > MPNP01. The sequence continues at coordinate 1,796 of WTGT01000321.1, read as the reverse complement.
GCAGACCACCACGGACACCGAAGAAAAGGGGATCCGTCCTTTTACCAATAAAAGGACACAATTGTGCATACTCAGAAACAGCTTGCTGACAGTAGGGAATAACCGGAATGACACGTTCCTTTTTGCCCTTGCCGATTATGCGGATGGTTTCACCAAGGGGAAGTTCCCTTTGTGTCAAGGCAAGGGCCTCCGAAATTCGCAATCCACATCCATACAACAGCGAGATAATTGCCACGTCACGTGTTGCAACCCAGGGTTCACCGGATTTTGTACCAACGTATTCCAAGACCTCCCTTGTCCCCTGCTCCGTGATTGGACGAGGGAACCTCGACCTGAATCGTGGAGTTTTGGCAGTTTCAACGTAAGTATTTTCAAAACCGTATTCCTCCTCCAACCATCGGTAGAAATTCTTCAGGGAGGAAAGTTTTCTGGCCAGTGATCGGGAGGAAATCCCACGATTGCGTTCATGTGCCATCCAAGATCTCAATACCCTCTTGTCTATATCCTTCAAAACGTTCAGGCAAAGGGCATTTCCAAAGTAATTCTGGAGGAAATCGCAAAAGTCGGTAACATCCTTCTTGTAGCTGTTGTAGGTATTTTCTGACCGGCCAGCAACTTCTACTTTTGTAGCCAACCACTTTTGAATTGTTTCGCCGTAATCCAACTTGTTTCGAATATCATCATCCGAAACCTTGGGATTTGTATCAAGTTTGGAAACCTTCACTTATCTGTATCAGAAAATCCTATAATAGATTTTCTTGCCTCAATGTATGTTATTCGATTTACGGGTGACTTTAGCCACCTTATTGTGAGCCCAAAATAAGGCTAGCCTTTCAAAATGTCAACAAAAACATGAATGTCCTAAACATGGACAAATTTGATACCAGAGTAGTAACCTTAGTTCTTTAAAAACAGTTCAATAATCCTGGCAAATCCTGACCCGAACCTCTCCAGCAAATCCGTTTCCATACCATCCTCAAACATTTCCGGCAGAGTTGAACCCAGGATAAGAAAGGTGAGGGTAAAATCATAGTCAGAATCAAGTGAAAGATCAATGATCGCTTCTGATTTGACATGGCTGGCAAGATTACCGTAGATATTGGTATTCCCCTTTGTAACTTTCCTCATGGCAACCCCTTCATCGTAAAGATCTTTGCCCTCGATACCGAGATATGAGTTTAGTTCGTCCTGGGTCAGGTTTTTTACTGCCAAACTGTTGATGTCGACCAGTGGTGGAAGTGAGGAATTACCGGTCAATTGAATAAAACGAACATAATCTACGTTGATGATCTTCGGGATCCTTGTCAAAACCTTGTGAAAGAATTCATCGAGATTCCTCGCTTCAAGCAAAACCAGAATGGCATTGAGCATGCTTATGGCCCCTTGGAAGTTCTCGCTTGCAGCCTGAAGTGCAACCCGATTGAATTCCTCAGTTTCAAATAGGACTTTTTCCAATTTATTTATGGCAATGTTGCGTATGTCAATGACTTTATCACCCAATTCAGGATTTTGGGTTTTGCCTAGATGCAGTAATATTTCCGGATCATCCAGAATTATTTCAGGGTTGGAAAGGATTTTCTGCTTCAAATCCAGTTTGGAGATATTCCTTTTTTTTCTGGGTTTCATTTGTGTGGAATTTTTGCTCAAACTATTTTCATCCCTGTTTTGTTCCAGTCAGCCAAAAAGCTTTCCAAACCCTTGTCTGTCAAGGGATGTTGGGCAAGTTTCTTGATAATTGCCGGGGGTACGGTAACAACATCTGCACCAGCCAGGGCAGATTCTCTAACATGTAATGG
>WTGT01000128.1 GCA_011523445.1 Paracoccaceae bacterium | reverse complement strand
AACCTGACTGCTGGTGGGTTTGGTGCTATGAGTCTTTAATTAGTTGCTTTGGTATAATTTCTAGAAATGCACCTACAATTCAAAACCAATCAGGACACATCACCCGGTAGAAGACTTTGATCAGTACTCGTATACCCAATCTTCTCCAATTTCCAGCGCTGAATTGACCTCTTTCCCTTGGTTGAGCTAGAAATTTGTATCAGATTGGTGGGAATTATTTTCGAATTTATGGTATCCAGGTAAATTCCTTCATTCCAAACCATGGTCCCTCTTCCCTCATATTGAAAATCCCAAACTTCTCCTTGCGGGAGAACAAACTGCAATGACATGCTTTGTTCTGACCATTCCGGTATGACATCCGGATGCAGGTTAAAACTGATTGTATAGGAAGCATCATTGTTCAAACCCGTTTCATTCGGGATAAGCGTATCGGTTCCAAAAACCACATTACCGTGGGAATCCATCCTGATTTCCCTTCTGTGATAATATCCAAACTCAATTGCAAAGGCATCATGCTGGGAAGTCAAAATTTGATATCCCCTTTCACGTTTCAGTTCATTGAAACTACTCCTCAAATCCTCTTCTTCATTCAGGTCCTGAGTTGGGCTCCTGTCGAGAATCTTTGAGTCTGTAATCTGAAGGTTGCTATGAGAGTTTAGGAATTGTGTTTGGTATTCAGCGGTTTTTTCCATATTCTCTTCAAAACCCACATTCACGCAAAGGGGTGTAAAGTTGGAAGTAAGCTCAAATGTATTTTGAGTTGATACAACCGTTTGGGTGGTTTTGATTTGCGGAGGAGGAGCAACATCAATTATCAGACTGGTTGAACCCAACTGTAATTTCCTATACCCAAGTCCCTTTGATACAGTCGAATTATCCTTGCGAGTTAGAGCATTTATGGTTTGGCTGACGAGATGGGATGGCGTATCCTTGCCTCCGTGAAAGCGTGCCAACTTCCCATTATAGTGGCATATAACACTTAAGGATTTACCAATTCTGCTGGACAATCTTTCCAACTCTTCTGGTATTATTGTTTCATTTTCATCTGCAAGTTCAATAACCCAATTGAGTATTATCCCGTAGATAAGCAATTCCTGGGGATTACGGGTCAGAAAGTTGCCATCCTCTGGGAATTGTTTTTCGATCTCCTTGGATAGCCGTTGATACAAACCATCCATTTCACTCTGCTTTTTCCTGAGAAAGAAACCTGCATGGATTAGCCCCATTATTGCTTCTACGCATAAAATCGGTTTCTTAATGGAACTCAGAAAATAATTCAGGTACGAGTACTGATGTTGAATGGAACCCGTAAAACTCCTCTCAAAATCCTTATCTCCGTCTGTCAGGTATATCCAATGGTTTCTCAACAACCAGGTTAACCTCCTTCCGACAACTTCAGGAGCCCAACCCAGACCCTTGCCACTACCAAATTTGATTAACCAATCCTGAATCAACTTCTGGGCCATGTTTTTGGCTTCGACAGTACCAACCGATGCCAAATCACCCAACCATTGGAAACTGTGCAACCTAACCTGCAACAAGGGATTTTTTGTAGCTATAGACCAAAAAGTTGAGTCATTGAAGACAACCCTTTCTCCATCAAACAGGAACCTGTTTTGAAGTAGTGCCTGACCGGCTTTCTCTGAACCATGCGATCTGACAAGGGCTGGGTTGGGCTTGAAATCTTCTGGTAGTGATGAAACAACCAGATTAGTCATTCGACCCAACCACCATTTTTTCCTATGGATAGTAGGCCAGAAGCCATCATGAGAAAAATCAAAATTGGTTAAATTGTTCATTACGAATTTTTGACAGTTTTAAATTCATAAAATGGAAACATAATAAGATTTCAAATTTAGTTCATTCATAGTCTCAAGACACCAGCTACCGCGAGATAATCTAAAAGCTGCGGATTATCTTTCCGGCGTGTGGCTTCCAACTTCTCTTCAGTACTTCTTTATCCGGCAAATTCCTGCTTTTACCCTTCGCCAAATTCCCCAAAAATTAACATACTACAATAATAAGGGAACCTCTATTAAATAGTTTTGCCACTCATTCCCAACATTTTTTTTCAAA